>WFWG01000227.1 GCA_015491235.1 Ardenticatenaceae bacterium | reverse complement strand
GGTGCAGGGGGGAACCCCCTGCACCCCCGGAATGAAGTGGTGCGGCGCCGCACACGTTCATGCGCTTGCCTCTGAGGTCTCCGAAGGAGTACGCGACCTCATGCCATTTCCACGCCCAATCGGTATAAGGATACAAATGGTCAAGCGTTTGGGCAAATGGCCCTGGCGTTTTCGTTTCCCCGAAGTTGTCAGTTCTCCTCGTTGAGCGTAAAATGTAAACCGCTGACGATGAGAAGCGGAGCTTTGCGAAGGGTGATAACGATGAGAAGTCCAATCACGGCTGGTCCTCTCCACCTCGAAGTCATCCGGAAATTCGGGAGCCATCCCCTAAACGACCTTGTGGTGCGCCTGTCCATCGAAGCCACGAGCCAGGAAGGCAAGGTGGAGCGCATTACTGTCGAAGGGCCGTTGGGACCCGAACTGATGCACTTCCTCCACGCGCTCATCGTGCTCTTCCACGACGACGAGGACGAGTGGATGATCCCCACCCTGCACCAACCCGTTCAGGTGATGCGCCACGGGCGCCGGGTTCTGCTGGCTCCCTACCCGGCAGAAAAGGGCGGGTGGTCCCCCCACGATCCGCTCTACCACGTCGAGTTGAACCGCCTTCTCCTAGGACTGAGCACGCTGGTCGAGGAAGTGCTCCACCAGCTTTCTCACGAGTTCGCGGGCGACGAAACGGTTCGCTTGCTGGTCCAACAGTGGGAACGGCTGTGGCAGTGGGCCAGCCGGTGGTTTACCTTCGGGGTTCTCCACCTCTCCCCTTCCTGACGCACGGATTTCGACGCCAAATTATCCGCGTTATGACGTCATCTTCCGCTGGTGCCACAGGAAGGGGAGCACGAAACCGGCCAGTCCACTGGCCCCCAGCACGTCGGGGCGCTCCAACCACACTTTGACCAACTCCACCAAGCGAGCGTGTTGCTCGTCCGGGTGGTTGCTGTCGTCTTGCAGCAAGCGGGCCAACTGGTGCCACGGCTCGCTGAAGGCGCCCGCCAGCGCCTCGTGAATAAGCCCCCACCCCAGCAAGCTGGTGCGCTCAGCCGCGCCGAGCGCCATGCGGCGCAAGACCGGCTCGACCTTCAGCCCCGACGCCTCCACCACGTGGGGCCACAGGCGCGTGCCCGCAATGAGCCCGATGAGGAAGTGGTCGCCGGCCGGGGGCGCGCCGGGCCCCAACCCCGCTGCCCGGTTTCCCAACGTCTCCACCGTCACCATGTCGCCCATCTCCATGGCCGGCATCAGGTGACGCAACACCCGCGCTGCGCGCCAGCGGAGCAGGCGACCATGACGTTCCAAGTCGGGACGATCGGTCAACTCTTCACCCGCGAGAAGTTCGGGCAGCAGGCCGGCAAAGGAGCCTTCGGGGGCGCGGGCCAGCAGCGCGTCGGCCAACCAGTGAAGGCGGCGGGCGAGAATCGCCGCGTCCACCTGGCGCAGGGCGTGCCAGTCCAGCCCCGCATCCCACGGCTCGGCGTCGGGCAACAGGACCGTCAGGCTGTCGCCCACCCACAGTTCTTCCCCCACGCGCCACACCCACGTGCCCCGCTTGAGCCCCTTCAGCGCGTTGGCTTCGCCCGGCGCCAACACCACGTGGAAAGGGCCGTTGCCCACCTCGTGGGGCACCAGCGAGACCATTTCGCCGGTCTCGCTCACCAGCAAAACGCCCTCGGGATCAACCGTCCACACACGCCCCAGCCAGTCGTCGTGCAGTCGAGCGGCCGCTTTCTTTCCCCAGCTAACCGCCCGAACTCGAACCGTCGTGCTGATTCGCCTCTGTCCCATGTTCTTCCCCTCTGCATCATGCGGTGCTCGTCGTATTGTATTATAAGCAAATTGGCTGTGTTTGGGAATCCCACACATCTGGCTATAATCGGGTGCGGCAAGGATTCGACGGAGGAGAGGCGCTCGTGGCGAAGGGTAAACCCGAAAAGTCGAGGGGCTCGTCGTAATGTCCCACCACACGTGGCGGAAGCGCGCTGTCCGTGTTGTTCCCGTGCTCTTGGGAGGGCTCCTGGTACTCGCCGCGCTCGTGGGCGCGTGTCGCTCCCCGTCCCCGCCGCCCCGCCGTGTGCTGCTCGACGCCGACGGCGAGCGCCGCTGGGTCACCACCCAGGCTGCGACCGTGGCCGACCTCCTCGACGAGGTGGGCGTCAGGTTGGGAGAGTTGGACCGCGTGGAGCCGCCCTCCTACACGCTCCTGGAAGAGGGCATGACCGTCCGCGTGGTGCGCGTTCAGGAGCGGCTGATCCAGGAGGAGCGCCCCATTCCCTTCGAGCGCCAGGTGCGCCGCGACCCGGCCCTGCCCGTCGGCGAGACGCGGGTGGCCCGCCTGGGGCAGACCGGCCGGGAACGCCTCACCTGGCGCGTTCGGTACGAGAACGGCGAGGAAACGGGGCGGGAACTGGTCTCCCGCGAGGAGTTGACGCCCGCTGAGCCGGAAATCGTCGTGCTGGGCACCGCCGGCAGCGTGGAGACGGTGCCCATCAGCGGCACCATCGCCTACCTGGCCGGCGGAAACGCCTGGGTTATGAACGGGGCCAACGCCCCTCGCCCCCTCACGCGCACGGGCGACCTGGACGGCCACGTCTTCACCCTCTCGCCGGACGGCAAGTGGCTCCTCTTCACGCGCAAGCCCATCGGCGGCAGCGCCGGCCAGGCCGGCCCCCTCAACTCCCTGTGGATTGTGCGCGCCGACGTGGTGGACGACGAGCCGCGCTACCTGGAAGTGGACAGCGTGCTGTGGGCCGACTGGCGTCCCTGCATCCCCACGCCGGAGCGCTCCTGCTTCACCGACATCGGCTACTCCACGGCCGAACGCTCGCCCGCAGAGCCGGGCTGGAAGGCCCTCAACGACTTCTGGCTGATTACCCTCAGCGACCGGGGCGACCCCGTCGCCCCCCGGCAGGTGCTGCCCCCCAGCGGGAGCGAGTGGTACGCCTGGTGGGGGCGCGAGTGGGCCTGGTCGCCCGACGGCCTCTACGTGGCCTGGGGCAGTGCCACGGCCGTGGGCTTCGCCAACGTGGAGACGGGCGAAACGGGCGTGTTGACCACCTTCTACCCCTACGAGACCAACGGCCCCTGGGCGTGGACGCCCCGCCCGGCCTGGCGGCCGGACGAGGAGTGGCTGGCAACCGTCGTCCACGCGCCGCCCGTCGCCGGTGAGGCGCCGGAGCGCAGCGAGCAGTTCGACCTGTGGCTCCTCCCCGTGGCCGTCAGCGCGCCCCCCGTGCGCCTGGCCGCCAACGTGGGCATGTGGGCCCTGCCGGTCTGGTCGCCTGCGGGGCAACTGGCATATGCCCAGGCCGAGGACCCCGCCGGTTCCGCCACCAGCCGCTACGCCATCGTGGTCGCCGACGCGGACGGTTCCAACCGCCGCACCCTCTTCCCGCCCGACACCCGCCCCGGCGTGGAGCGCCCCTTCGTCGAGTGGTCGCCCGACGGGCGCCAGGTGCTCCTCCTCTGGCAGGGGGACCTCTACCTGGCCGGCCTGGACGGCACCCTCAAGCCCCTCACGGCGGTGGGCAACATCCTGCGCTTCGACTGGAAGTAACCATGCGTGACCTGCAACCGCGCCTGACGGCTCTGGCGACTGTGGCCTTCTACGCGCTGCTGTGGACCGCCACGGCCATCTTTGCCCTCGGCGTGCGAGGAGCCGCGGCCGACCGCTGGCGCGGGGTGAGCCGTGGCCCCTCGCCGGTCGTCCACCTCCACGGCGAGGAGCGGTGGGGCACCACCGTGGCCCTCCAGCAATACCGGACGGACGACGCCCTGGAGCAGGCCCTCGATCAACTGGCCCAACTGGGCGTCACGTGGCTGCGCCAGCCCATCCGCTGGGCCGACGTGGAGCCCCAGCCAGGCGCCTACGCCTGGGAGCCGTGGGACCGCCTGGTGCGCGCCGCCACGTCGCGCGGCTTCCGCCTCATCCTGGTGCTGGACACCAGCCCCGCCTGGGCGCGCGAGGAGCCCGACAACCCCTTCGCCCCCCCGGAAGACCCGCACGACCTGGCAACCTTCGCGGCCGCCGTGGCCCGCCGCTACGGACAAGCCGTGGACGTTTACCAGATTTGGGACGAGCCCAACGTGCGCCCCCACTGGGGTGACGCCCTGGCCGACCCCTCCGGCTACGCCGACCTGCTCCGCACCGTGGCGCCCGTCATCCGGGCCGTGGACCCGGGCGCCGTGATCCTGACGGCCGGCCTAGCCCCCAACACGGAGCCGGGCTGGTACAACATGAGCGAGGTGCGCTACCTGCGCGGTCTCTACGAGGCGGGCGCGGCCCCCTTCTTCGACGTGGTGGCCGTCAAAGCCTACGGCTTCTGGAGCGGCCCCGACGACCGCCGCTACGACGAGGCCGTGCTCAACTGGTCTCGCGCCGTGCTGGTGCGCGAGGTGATGGAAGCCGCCGGGGACGCGGCCACTCCCGTCTGGTTCGTGGAGGGGGGATGGGCTTCCCTGCCGCCCGACTGGGCCGGCGAGCCGCCGCCGTGGGGCAGCGACCGCCCGGAGGTGCAAACGGCCCGCCTCAAGAAAGCCGTGGCCCGCGCCCGCGCCGAGTGGCCCTGGGTCGGCGTGATGGCCCTGCAACGCTTCCAGCCCGACGCGCCCCCCACCGACCCCCGCTGGGGCCTGGCCCTGGTCGGCCCGGACGGCGCGTTCACCCCCCTGGGGGAAGCGTGGCGGGAGATCGTGCGGGCCGACGGCTTCGCCGTGCCGCCGCCGGCCGGCCCCTCCCATGGGGCCTGGCAACTGGCGGTGTGGCTGGCCGTCCTGCCCGTGGCTGTGGTCGGCGGGCGGCTGGGCTGGCTGGTGTGGCGCTTCACCCGCGCCGGCTGGCTGGCCGCCTACCGGCGGTGGCCCGAGTGGGCGCAGGTGGCCGCCTTCGCGGTCACCCTCCTGCTCTTCCACCTGGCCCCCGGCCACCCGGCGGTGAGCGTGCTCCTCTACCTGGCGGTGGTCTGGTTCGCCTGGGCTCGCCCCGACCTGGGGCTGGCGGCCGTGCTGGCCACGCTGCCCTTCTTCCTGTGGACGAAGCCGTTTGGGCGCTGGCGCTTCTCGCTTCCCGAACTGCTGACGGTGGCCCTGGCCGCCCGCTACGCGCTCCACCTGTTGGCACCCCTCGCCAGGGCGGGCCGGTTTTCCGGCGCCAGCGCCCGTGGGCGCGACCTCGTTGCCACCCTGCTCCTTGACAGGACGGACGCCGTTGAATCTCGTACCGACCACAAAGGGAAAAGGGAGGGTTGGGGGGACACCCCCAACGCCCCCCGGCAGAGGGTGGAACCCCCTGCACCCCCGGAACATGACCACGTAAGTCCCACCCTTGAAGCGAAGACCTGGTGGCGCCGGTTGGACGCGCTCGACTGGTCGGTGCTGGCCCTGTTGGGGCTGGCGGGCCTCTCCGTCTTCTGGGCGCCCCTGTTCGGCGTGGCAGCCCGCGAGTTCCGCGTGGTGGTGCTGGAGCCGGTGCTCTTCTACTGGCTGGTGCGCCGGGGCGGGCTGGGGCGGCGGCAGATGGGCTACCTGGCCGGCGGCCTGGTGCTGGGCGGCGTGCTGGTCTCGCTGCACGCCCTCTGGCAGTGGGGCGCCGGCGACGTGGTGCTGGCCGAGGGAGTGCGCAGGGTGCGGGGGCCCTACGGTTCGCCCAACAACCTGGCCCTCTACCTGGGGCGGGTGGTGCCCTTCACCCTGGCACTGGCTCTGACCGACTGGGGAGACCTGGGGCCAGCCGTGCGGCGACGCCTGGCCCTCGTGCCCTGGTTTGCCCTGGCCCTGACGAGCCTCGCGCTCTTCCTCACCTTCTCGCGGGGGGCGTGGCTGTTGGGCGTGCCGGCCGCGCTGCTCTACATCGCCCTGCTCCAGGGGCCACGGGCGCGGCGCGTCGTGGGCGTGATGGTGGGGCTGGGCATCCTCCTGCTGGTGCCCTTCGCGCAGACCGAACGGGTGCGCACCCTCTTCGACCTCTCGACCGGCACCGGCTACATGCGACGCCTGCTCTGGCTGGCCAGCCTGAACATGCTGCGCGACTTCTGGTTGCTGGGCGTGGGGTTGGACAACTTCCTCTACGTCTACCCGCGCTACCGCTTCAAAGCGGCCTGGCGCGAGCCGGACCTGAGCCACCCCCACAACATCGTGCTCCACTTCTGGCTGGCCCTGGGCGTCGGGGGCGTGCTGGTCTTGTTCTGGCACCTGGGAGCCTTCTGGCGGACGGCCTGGCGCCTCCGCGCCCGCCTGCGCCGGCCCTTCGAGCGGGCGCTGCTGGTGGGCGTCACGGCCATGATGGTGGACACGCTGGCCCACGGGCTGATTGACAACAGCTTCTTCCTGGTGGACCTGGCCTTTCTGTGGATGTTTGCGGCGGCCGCCGTGGGGTGGCTGGCCGACACCCACACGGGGAGGGAGAACCATGTCGCCGCGCCGCCGGCGAACCCCACCGGCCAATAAGCGCGCCCGCCCCGGCCGGGGAGCGCGCCGTGCCCCCGGCCGGAAGGCGCGGGCCAAAGGCGCCTCACCCCCTCCGCCCTGCCACACGGTGGAGGTGACCGTCCCGCGCGGCCTGGAAGCCGTGGCCGCGGAAGAGGTGCGGGAGCGCTTCGGCGCGCGGGCGCGCCTGCACGCCGTGGCCCCACCGGGCGCGGTGGCCTTCGACTTCACTGGCGACCTGCGCGAGGTGCTGGCACTGCGCACGGTACTGGCCGCCTACCTGCTCCGCCGCTACGACGTGCCCCGGCCGCGCGCCCTGCTGGGCC
>WFWG01000226.1 GCA_015491235.1 Ardenticatenaceae bacterium | reverse complement strand
CGAGGTGACCCATGTTTGCCGCAATTGTGCGAGGTTTGTTGACCACCCTCGGGTGGGGGCTGAGGAAACCGGTAACCATTGAGTACCCGGACGTGAAGCGGCCCGTCTTCGAGCGCTTTCGGGGCCGCCACGAGTTGAAGCGCCACCCCAACGGGCTGGAGCGCTGCATCGGGTGCTCGCTCTGCGCGGCCGCCTGTCCGGCCGATGCCATCTACGTCGAGCCGGGCGAGAACACCGACGAGGAGCGCTACTCGCCGGGCGAGCGCTACGCCAAGCGGTACGAGATCAACATGCTGCGCTGCATCTTCTGCGGCTTCTGCGAGGAAGCCTGCCCGGTGGACGCCATCGTGCTGGAGCACAACTACGAAATCTCCAGCTATACCCGCGAGGCCATGATTTACACGAAGGAGATGTTGCTGGTGCCGCCTCCGCCGGGCGTGCCCGGCACGCCGCAGCGCACGCCAGCGCCGCCGCCCCAGTACATGGAGCGACCGGTGAGCAACCCCCAGCGCGTGGACCGCACGCCGCCCGGTGGCTACATCACCAGCTACGTGCCGGTCGAGGTGGTTGGCGAGGAGTTGCGCCCGTGGCTGCTTAACCCTGTGGACGAAGCCGAGGCGCCAGAAGGGACGCCCTCACACGCCAGTTAGGGGAGCCAGGAGGAACGATGAGCGCTCAGGTGGTGTTTTTCTTCGTGCTGGCCGTGGTGGCCGTGGTCTCGGCGTTGGCGATGGTCTTTTCGCGCAACGCCGTCTACGCCGTGATGTTCATGGTGGCGAACTTTTCGGTGGTGGCCTTGCTCTACGTGCTGTTGGGCGCGCCGTTCCTGGCCGCCGTGCAGATTCTGGTCTACGCGGGTGCCATCATGGTGCTCTTCCTCTTCGTCGTCATGTTGATGGGGGGGGAGCCGGCCCCCCTGTGGGAACACATTCCCGGCCAGCGCCCCCTGGCGCTCGTGTTCGGCCTCTTGCTGGCCGGGGGGCTCATCGCGGCCGTGAACGTGGAGCGGCTGACAGGCGTGCCCGGCGTGATGACCCAAGAGGTTCTGGAGCGGCTGGGACAACCCACGGCACTGGCCCAAGTGCTCTTCGACCGCTACCTCCTGCCCTTTGAAATCACGTCCGTTCTGCTGCTCATCGGCATGATTGGTGCCGTGGTGCTCGCCAAGCGCGAAAAGCGCGAGTTGGCAGCGAGCCAGGCGTCGAGCGAGAGGAGGCCAGAATGATCGTTCCAGTTTCCTATTACCTGATTCTGGCGGCAATCCTGTTCAGCATTGGGGTGACTGGCGTTCTGGTGCGCCGCAACGCCATCATCGTCTTCATGTCCATCGAATTGATGCTCAACGCGGTCAACCTCTCCTTTGTGGCCATGTCGCGGGCGCTCGACTCCCTGGACGGCCAGGTCTTCGTCTTCTTCGTCATGACCGTGGCCGCGGCCGAAGTGGCTGTGGGGTTAGCGCTGATTGTGGCCATCTTCCGCTCCCTTGGCTCGGCCGATGTGGACGACGCACATGTGTTGAGGGGTTGAAATGACGACCGAAGCGCTTCTCTGGACAACGTTGCTCCTGCCCTTGGCAGGCGTCGTGTTGAACATAGCCGTAGGGCGTTCCCTGTCCCGCCGGGCGGTGGGCTGGCTGGCGTCGGGCGCGGTGGGGGCGGCCTTCCTCGTGGGGCTGGTGGCCGTGGGGCGCCTGCTGGCCCTGCCCGCCGAAGAGCGCGTTTACTTGACGCCGCCCCTCTACACCTGGGCTGTGGCTGGCGGCTTTGAGGTGCCCGTCCAACTCCTCTTCGACCAGCTTTCCGCCCTGATGGTGCTGGTGGTCACGGGCGTGGGCTTCCTCATCCACGTCTACTCCATCGGCTACATGGCGGGCGAGCCGGCCGATTACGACTTTCGCCGGTACTTTGTCTACCTCAACCTCTTCATCTTTTCCATGCTCCTGCTCGTGTTGGGAGCCAACTTCGTGTTGCTCTACGTGGGATGGGAGCTGGTGGGCTTGTGCTCCTATCTGCTCATCAGCTTCTGGTACACGGACCCCCAGAATGCGGCGGCTGGCCGCAAGGCCTTCGTGGTCAACCGCGTTGGCGACTTCGCCTTTGCCCTGGGCATCTTTCTCATTTGGAGTGTCTTTGGCTCAGTGGTCTATCAGGACGTGTTCGAGGCGGCTCACAGCGTGGCGCCGGCCGTGTTGACGGCCATCACGCTGTTGCTCTTCGTGGGGTGTACGGGCAAGAGCGCCCAGTTGCCCCTCTACGTCTGGTTGCCGGACGCCATGGCCGGCCCCACGCCGGTTTCGGCCCTGATTCACGCGGCCACCATGGTGACGGCAGGCGTCTACTTGATTGCCCGCGCCAGCCCCCTCTTTGACGCTGCGACCACAACTTCGGCCGTGGTGGCCTGGGTGGGGGTACTGACGGCCCTTTTTGCGGCCACTATCGCCCTGGTGCAAGTGGACATCAAGCGGATGCTGGCTTACTCGACCATCTCACAGCTTGGCTACATGTTCCTGGGTGTGGGCGTGGGGGCTTACACGGCGGCCATCTTTCACCTGCTTACCCACGCCTTTTTCAAGGCGCTGCTCTTCCTGGGCGCCGGAAGCGTGATGCACGCCATGGAGCACGGGGCTCACCACACGGGCGAGCACGTAAACCCGCAGGACATGCGCCTGATGGGCGGCCTGTGGTCCCGGGCCCGCTGGACAGGGATGACGTTCCTGGTGGGCGCGGCCGCGCTGGCCGGCCTGCCCCTCACGTCGGGCTTCTTCTCCAAGGACGAGATCTTGGCCGGCGCCTTCCTGAGTGGCCGCACGCTGTTGTACGGCGTGGGGGCGTTGACGGCCCTGTTGACCGCCTTCTACAGCTTTCGCCAGTTCTTCCTGGTCTTTGCTGGTGAACCGCGCAGCGAGGCGGCCCGCCACGCGGAAGAGTCGCCCCCAGTGATGCTGGTGCCTTTGGGCGTGCTGGCGGTGCTGGCGCTGGGAGCGGGCCTCGTCTTGGGCTGGCCGCCGGAGCAGGGCTTGATTCACGGCTGGCTGGAGCCCGCCTTCGAGGTGGCCCCCAAGGCCGAGGGGGCGGCAAACCCCCTGACGCTGCTCCTGGTCAGCAGTGTGATCGCCCTGGCCGGTGCCGGGTTGGCGTACCTGGCTTACGTGCAGCGAACCATTGACGTGGTCGCGCTGAGCGCTCGTTTCCAGCCCCTTTACCGCCTGTTGTGGAACAAGTATTACGTGGACGAGCTCTACGGCTTGCTCTTCGTGCGCCCCTTCTTCGCGCTGGCGCGCTTCCTGGCCGATGTGGTGGACAAGCTCGTCATTGACGGCGCGGTAAACGGCGTGGCCACGGTGACTGCTGGGGTCCACGCCCTGGCGCGGCGGCTGCAAACGGGCTACGTGCGCGCCTATGCCCTCTCGATGGTGTTGGGGGCCCTGCTTGTGCTGGCTTACTTGACGTACCTGGCGCAATGACAAAACCCTTCAAACCGACCGGAACACGCGCGACGAGAGAACTATGAACGCGATTGGGTTTCCTGTACTTTCGACGCTTATCTTCTTCCCGCTGCTGGGCGCGTTGTTCATCGCCTTCATTCCGGCGGAGCGCCCGAAGACGATAGCCCAGGTGGCCTTTGGGGTGGCCCTGGTGGACTTCTTGCTCTCCCTGGTGGTGGTTTTCAACTTCGATCCCACGAAGGCCACTTTCCAGTTCGTCGAATCCCGCCCCTGGATCACCATGTTCGACATGCCGGTGATCACCTATAAGCTGGGGGTGGACGGGATCAGCCTGTGGCTGATTCCCCTGACGACCCTGCTGACCGCTGTGGGCATTCTCTTCTCGTGGGGCAGCATTACGCAGCGGGTGAAGGAATATTACATCCTGATGCTGGTCCTGTGCACCGCCATGCTGGGCGTTTTCACCGCCCTGGACGTGTTCCTCTTTTACATCTTCTGGGAGGCGGTGCTGATTCCCATGTACTTCCTCATCGGCATCTGGGGCGGAGAGCGCCGGCTGTACGCCACCATCAAGTTCGTCCTCTACACCATGGCCGGCTCGGCCCTCATGCTCGCTGCTATCATTTACCTGGCGTTGGGCATGATGGACCAGACCCGCGGGCTGACGTTTGACTTGTTGGCCTGGTATCAGGTCTTCATCCCGCCCCGCGTGCAGTTGCTGGCCTTCCTGGCCTTTGCCCTGGCCTTTGCCATCAAAGTGCCCCTCTTTCCCTTCCACACCTGGTTGCCCGATGCCCACGTGGAGGCGCCCACGGCGGGTTCGGTTATCCTGGCGGGCGTGCTCTTGAAGATGGGCACCTACGGTTTCCTGCGCTTGGCCATGCCCCTCTTCCCGGTGGCTGTTAAGGAAGTGGCGCCGGTCATCGCGGGGCTGGCGATTGTGGGCATTCTCTACGGGGCGGCCGTGGCCTTCGCCCAGCGGGACATCAAGAGCCTGATCGCCTACTCTTCGGTCAGCCACCTGGGGTTCGTCATGCTGGGCCTGTTCGCCCTGAACGCGGAGGGCATGAGCGGCGGCATTCTGCAGATGGTCAACCACGGGCTGAGCACGGGAGCCCTCTTCTTGCTGGTGGGCATGATTTACGACCGCCGCCACACGCGCTTGATGAAGGACTACGGTGGCCTGTGGAGGGTCATGCCGGTCTACGCGGCTCTCTTCCTGGTGGTGGCGCTGGCCAGCTTGGGCCTGCCCGGCCTGAACGGCTTTGTGGGCGAGTTCTTGATCCTGCTGGGTGCCTTTCAGGCCAACCCGTGGTGGGCAGTCTTTGCCACCTTCGGCGTGGTGCTGGCGGCCGTTTACATGTTGTGGCTCTTCGGCAACGTCTTCTTCGGGCCGATTACCAACCCGGAGAATGAGCAGCTTCCTGACCTGAACCGCCGCGAGGTGCTGGTGCTGGTGCCGCTGGTGGCGCTCATTGTGCTCATCGGCGTGGCGCCCAACCTGTTCCTGGCGCCCATGCAACCCAGCGTGGAGGCCCTCGTGGACCACGTCACCCGTGCAGCGATGGCAATGAGGTGAGGCGACGATGGAACGCTTTTTGGCCCAGAACTGGACTGTCATTCAACCGGCCCTCTTTCTGACCTTCACGGCTGTGGTCGTGTTGCTGGTGGACCTGTGGCTGAAGGAGGAGGAGCGGGACTGGCTGGCCTACTTTTCGCTGGTGGGGTTCGGCGGAGCGGGCGTCATCGCCGCTCGCCAGTGGATGGCCACGCGCGCCCTCGAGTCGCCCGTTACGGGGTTCGGAGGCATGGTGGTGCTGGACACGTTTTCCCTCCTCTTTCAACTTCTGTTCGCCCTGGTGGGGTTCCTGGCCGTGCTCATGGCGCCCCGCTACCTGGAGCGCCGCCACATGCAGCGGGGCGAGTTCTACGCGTTGCTCCTCTTCTCCACAGCCGGCATGAGCCTTCTGGCGGGCGCTCAGGACCTCATCATTCTCTTCCTGGGCATTGAAGTGTTGAGCATTCCCCTTTACATTCTGGCCGGCTTTGCCCGCCCGCGCCTCGACTCCGAGGAGGCGGCTCTCAAGTACTTCCTGCTGGGGGCCTTTGCCACGGGCTTCCTGCTCTACGGGACCGCGTTGCTCTTCGGGGCCACGGGCACCACCAACTTCGAGGGGTTGCGCAACAGCGCGGCAGCGGCCGAACCGCGCCAGAACCTCATGTTCATGGTGGGAGTGGCCTTGCTGTTGGTGGGCTTGGGCTTCAAAATTTCGATGGCCCCCTTCCACCAGTGGACGCCTGACGTGTACCAGGGCGCGCCGACGCCTGTCACGGCCTTCATGATTGCGGCCACAAAAGCGGGCGGCTTTGCCGGCCTCATTCGCCTGCTCTACTGGGGGCTGGCACCGGCCCGGGACGTGTGGATGCCGTTGCTGGCCGTGCTGGCTGCCGTCACCATGACGTGGGGCAACGTGGGGGCTCTCCTCCAGCGTAACATCAAGCGCATGTTGGCCTATTCCAGCATCGCCCACGCGGGGTATGTCCTGGTGGGCGTGCTCTCCGGCAGCCTGGGCTTTGTGGCTGTGCTCGTCTACCTGTTGATCTACGCTCTCATGAACCTGGGCGCTTTTGGCGTGATCTTGCTCTTGGAAGACGGAGAGAGAGAGGTGCTGGACCTCGAGGAATACCGTGGCCTGGCCCGCTTTCACCCCGGCGCGGCCCTGCTGATGAGCCTCTTCTTGCTCAGTTTGGCCGGTTTTCCGCCCACGGCCGGCTTCTTCGGCAAGTTCCTGCTCTTCACAGCAGGCGTCTCCTCCGGCTTACTGTGGCTGGTCGTCGTGGCGGTGCTCAACAGTGTGCTCTCGGTCTTCTACTACGCGCGCGTGATCGTCAAGATGTACATGCAGGAGCCAGTGGAAGCGCCAGCCTTCTCCCGTTCCTGGCTGCTGGCCGGCGCGTTGGCCGTGGCGGCGGTGGGCATCCTGCTCATCGGGCTTTACCCAACCGTGGTCGTGCAGTTTATTGTGTCGTAAGATAGGTGCGACGCACTTGCCCCAAGTGCGTCGCACCTTTCTACCACCGACGCCCGGGGCCAGACCTGGCGCTACACCTACGACGATGAAGGGTGCCTGACGGCTATCCTCGCCCCCAAGGGGCACCCGGCCGTGCGCCTGCGCTACAACGACGCAGCCCGCGTGGTAGAGCAGCTTGTGAGCGCCACGGCCCGCCGCACCTTTGCCTACGACGACGCGGCCCACGTGCACGTTCTCACCGACGCCAACGGCCACACCACAGCTTACGAGTACAATTTGTCCAGAGTTCGACAAGAGCTGTCTTCCTGTACTTTGCAAAAAGGCGGGCAGGGTCAAAACCCTGCCCGCTCGTCCTCCGGCTAGAAAGAGGCTCGTTCGGAGTCAGTTTCCCTCAATGATCGCCTAATCGTCGCCCTTTTTGTGGTCACCTCCACGGTCGTCGTCTTCGTGGTCTCCGCTGTTCGATCCGGAGCGGTCATCGTTGTCATCGTCGCTCTTGTTGTCTTCCTGATCTTTGCTCTTATTGTCGCCGGTGTCGCCGCGGTCGTCGTCAACACTTTCATTGACGTTCTGGTTGGCGTCGCGGTCGTCGTCCGCGTTCTGGTCGCCCATGTTCTGGTTGGCATCGCGGTCGTCGTCGCCCGCGTTCTGATTGGCGTCGTGGTCGTCGTCATTCATGTTCTGGTCACCCATGTTCTGGTTGGCATCGTCGCGGTCATCGTCGTCCACGTCGTTCTCGTCCACCGCTTCAATCTCCCGCACGACCAGTGTGCCGTCGGCGGTAACCAGGAAGTGAACTTTTACCAGGGTGCCAACCTGAATTTCGCCCTTGATTTCTGTTTGGTCGGTGATGAGGAGCGTCTGCCCGGCGACCACAATAGCGCCGTCATTGATGGCCTCTACGGGAGCCGTGATTTCGCCTTCTTCGCCTTCAGCAACGTTGGTGTCATCGTCGTCGTCCATGTTCCCGTTCTGATTGGCGTCGCGGTCGTCGTCCATGTCCTGGTCGCCCATGTTCTGGTTGGCATCGTCGCGGTCATCGTCGTCGTCCATATCCTGGTCGTCCATGTTCTGGTTGGCATCGTCATCGTCGTTGGCATTGTTCTCGTTGTCGTTTTGGTTGGCGTTGGCGAGGTCTTCTGCTTCCGCCAGTTCGATCTCACGCGCAACAGCTACCCCGTCGGCCGTGATGGTCACGCGGACCTTCACCGGAGCGCCAGTTTCCAGTTCTCCCTTGATTTCCGTCTGATCCGTGATTTGGAGCGTCTGGCCGGCGACCACGATAGTGCCATCACCAATGGCCTCCACAGGGGCAACAAGCTCGACATCTTCGTCGGTGCTGCTCACGTTCATGTCAGGCGACGGGGTAATTTCGGATGTCTCAGGCGTGGCCGCTGAAGACCCCAACTCCGCCGGAAGAGCCGTATTTTCTTGCGACGTGAGTGTCGTATTTCCGCCGGTTTCTGCGTTCTGGAGTTCTGCAGGAAGGGAATTGCAGGCTGTCGCGAACAGCAACACGAGAATTCCCGCGAGCAGAAAGAGTTTGAACGTGCGTTGAGACTTCATTGTTTACCCTCCTTGATGTGTTTTTGTTGATTTGACAGTTTGACATGACCGTTACAACGACATTGATACTGTTCACTACCGGGACACGCGGAAGATTATGGCAAACTCATCACGGTACACCTCCTTCAGTTTTGGATCGTTGGCTGCCACGCGCAGAAAAGCGGTGTGTTTGCGGTCTGTAAAGACGTACTCGGCGCCGAAGAACGTCCGAATGACGGGCGCTACCGGTTCTATCTTTCCCCTGGTAATGTCTGTCCACACACGGTACAATCCAGGGTTGGCACGCTCAAGGAAGACGGGATCCAATCCCACCAAGTAGGTGTTGTGGTGGTTGTAGAAAAAGAGGCGTGGGAAGTCGTCCCAGTCGGTCTGAAAGACACGGCTTTGGGGCGGCGTGTGTTCTGCCAGCCATTGAGCCGCCTTTTGGTAGCGCGTGTACGGCGCGGACGCTTGTACGGCCTCGCGAGCCCGTGGCAACGTGTACGCACCGCCCAGCACAAGACCTGCTGCCAGCACAACGCCCCCCCAACGGCGTGCCACAGGGCCCAGGTGAGGACGGTGTGGGACGCTCAGGTGATAAGCGGCAAAGAGCAGGGCAAAGGGCGGGAAATATTCGACGAACCGGCGCGCTTGCATGAGCATCAGGCCAAAGAACAACACACTTAAGGTGAAGAAGACACTCTCCGTGCGTCGCCTTCCGCCGTAAGCGGCCAAAGCGACCCATCCTGCCGCGAGCAGGAGCAGGCCCGGCCCCGTGTTCTTCAGCAGTTGGCTCGTTTTGTACGGATACCATTCGCTCCCAACTGGAATGCGCGTGGCCGAACCGATTTTGGGAGCGAGGTGGTGGTAAAGGAAGACCACGTTCTGCGGAAAGTAAGGATTGATGATCATCCCCATCAGTATTCCCACAGCGCTGAAGAAGAAGGGGCGCCACTCCACACGCCGTTCCACCAGATAGCACGCCAGGCCGTAGAGTCCGGCCAGGGCCAGCAGCAACGGGAAGGCGTTGTAGGCCCAGACGTAAAGAAAACCCACGGCTACCAATCGGCGGTACTTCCCCTCCAGCATCCACACCACAGCGATGAGAAGTATTGTCAGGGAGAGAGACTGGGCGCGGGGCATACTCATGCGGTAGAGAAAGGCGTCCGAAACGACGAACACGCCAGCAGCCCACAGCCACGCCCAGGGAACTTTCCGCCTGTGCAACACCCACCAGAGACTCAGCGCGGCGAGTGCGGCGAAGAACACGCTTCCCCACTTGGCCCCCAGCCGGAGGTCTCCAAGCGTGAAGGGGATGAGCAACACGTGAAACAGGTAGTGATGGTCCACGAACTGCTCTGGATTGAGCACGGTGAGCGGTAACCAGGGGAACTCAGGCCGCAGCCCCTGGGTGCGCAGGATGTAGGCCATTTTGATGTGATAGTACCCATCATTGCCCACCAAGTTGGGAGTGGAGAACTGGAGCCAAGCCATCCCCACCAAGAAGAAGACGAACATCCCCAACGCCTGCATCATGGTCTGGGAACGGGCGCGTTTCCACAGGGCGCGGACGATTTGCCCTGTTCCTCTCCTCACATTTTCCAGGAGGAGATCCAGTTCTGCTCTGCGGAGATCTGCTGGAAAGCTTTCGTAGAACCGACTTCTCATGGCTTGACCCCTGTAGCCAAGAATTGGATGCCTCTGGGCTTTCCGTCTGGCTATTAAAGAGACGCGCAAAGGGGGAAAAAGATACGGTGTGTTTTCCCGATTTGCCCCTCTGTCGCTTGATTCGGTTTGCACCTTTGGCCGCGTTGTGGCACAGTTCGGAAAGTCAACGTGCTTTTCTGCCCACAGAGGCTGGTGTGCAAAGCGTGCTTATGCCTGTTGCGGTCAATGAACACAATTCGGCGCTGTTGTGAGAAGGGGTTGATGAAAGCCAGAAGGAACAAAGCCACCCCTGGCCCCCCTTGGTCCTTTCACCTCTGGCCCTGGCTGTTTGTCTTCTACCTTGTGGTGGCGTGTGGGCTGCTCTTCCCCGATGAGCCGGTACCGACCTCTTCTCCTGAACGTTCACCGTCGGCGGACCTTGTCCCCTTCGAGTTGGTTTTCGCCAGCGACAGGGGCGGTACGGGTGGGCTCTACCGGCTAACGGGCGAAGGAGAAGCTGGCCACCTGGTGGTGGGCACGCGGGGTGTCTGGGACCCGGCCTTTTCCCCCGACGGCTACCGCCTGGTCTACACCGACTACACCGCCGGCAACGGCGACATCGTGGTGGTCAACGCTGATGGCACCGGTCGCCAGGTTATCACCAATCATCCTGCCGACGATTACTGGCCAGCCTGGTCGCCTGACGGCGGGGCACTGGTCTTCGTCTCCGAGCGGGACGGCAGCCAGGACCTTTACCTCGTGCGCCTGGACGAGTGCCGACGGCCCGATTGGCCCTGTCCGACCCGCCGACTCACAGCGACCAGCGAACTCTGGCGTCACCGCTACCCTGCCTGGGCGCCCGACGGCTCCATCGTCTTCAGCGGTCTCGACGCCGTCGGGTTGGAAGCCATTTACAGGCTTTGGCCCGAGAAGGGCGCTGTGGAGCCGCTGGGGGGCGCTCTCATGAAAGGCACCATGCCGGCCGTAGCGCCCGACGGCACTGTGGCCTTTATCACGTGGGACGATGCCGGCAACCGTTTCCTGGCCCTCTGGTCGCCCACCACAGGAGGGCCGCACCTGCGGTTCCGCACCTCGCGCTGGATCGGCCACCCGGCCTGGACGCCCGACGGCCGCGCTGTGCTCTTCACCATGTGGAACGGCGTCAGCCACGACATCTACTTGTTGAACCGCTGGAACGGTCAACTCGTGCAGCTAACGGCATCCTTGGCCTGGGACGACACACCCACGGCGCGGCCGAGCGGTAGGGGGCGCCTGCCGCAAGAACGTGGTGAAGCCTTGTCTCCCACCGGGCCGCGCGCGCGCGTCTGGTGGGGTGCGAACCTGGCTCGCTTCGACCAAAGCTACCTGGCCCACGACTTGGGCCTCACGTGGGTCAAGGGGTTCGTGGACTGGGCGCGGGCTGAGCCGGAGCCCGGCCGGTACGAGTGGCGGGACGTGGACAACACCGTGCGCGAGGCGGAGCGGGCGGGGCTCAAGCTGCTGCTGCGCGTGCACAACGCGCCTGCTTGGGCGCGTCCGCCCAATTCGCCGCCCAACACGCCGCCGGACGACCCTCAGGCGTTGGGCGAATTCATGCGCGCGCTGGCGGCCCGCTACCAGGGGCGTGTCCACGCCTACGAAATTTGGAACGAACCCAACCTGGCCTTCGAGTGGGGAGGCAAGTGGCCGGAACCGGCCCGGTACGCCGAAATGGTGCGCGTGGCCTCAGCGGCTGTGAGGGCAACCGACGAGAAGGCGTTGGTGGTGGCGGGGGCACTGGCTGTCACGGGAGAGGGGTCTGAAGCGGCTATCGGGGACCTCGACTACTTGCGAGCATTTTACGCGGCGGGAGCGCGGGGCACCTTCGACGCCCTCAGCGTGCACCCCTACGGCTTTGGCCGGCCGCCGGACATGTCGCCTGAAGAGGGGCTGGGCCTGCGCCGGGCAGAGGAACACCGCCAAGTCATGGTTCAGGCCGGCGACGCTGACACGCCCATCTGGTTCACGGAGTTGGGG
>WFWG01000225.1 GCA_015491235.1 Ardenticatenaceae bacterium | reverse complement strand
GGTCCGCAGTGCGGCCCCAAGGTCCAACGAGACATCCGGGTCGGGGGACAGCAAGGGCACAGGCACTACCGGCAGGGGCTCTTGCAGGCGAATGGGCCACACCTCGGCCTCCGGACGACGGTCGGCGCGGCTGAGCACCACGTAGTAGTGGGCGGGCGGTGGGGGCGGCTCCAGGGGCAGCCGTTCCCCGCGCCGCAGCAGGTCAATCTCCAGCAGGTGGGCCGTGGAGGCCAGCAAGGTCTCCCGCTTGCGCAGGTAGGCTTCTCGCCCCTGGCTGCCCGGACGCTTGTTGGCCGGCGAGAGCAACTCGATGGCCGTCACCAGCAGGCCCGAAGCCACATCCCGAATCTCGACGCTTACCTGGCGAAAGGGCACTCGCATCACGTTGACGGCCGTCACCGGTGCCGGACCGACGGCAACAGCCGGCCCAGCCAGCTTGGGAAGAGGTCCCGCCTGCGACCGGCGCGTGACCGAAACGTCCGGAAACAGAATGCGCACCTCTTCCTCGTCCGGCTGGTCCATCACCCACTGGGGCACCAGACGGGCCACGTAGCGGGGCCGCAACTGTGGGACCAGTTGGTTACGGATTTCCTGAGCCAGACTGTCATGAAAATCCTGCCAGAAGCGCGGGTGTTCGAGATATGGGTCCATGCCGGGAAAGGGGGAAGGCATTCCTAATACCCCTTTTCATCTGAAGTCATTGTCTAAGCGACAAGCTGCTGAACTAAGCTTTCGTAGCGTTCTAACCAATCCGGGCGTTCCAGAATCTCTCACGTTCTAAGAACTGCACCGCCCGTCGTAGTGCTTCCAGCAGACGGTTTTCCGTCAATCCGCCGTTCCTCAAAATATTGTACTCTCTCCCGCTCTCTAAGATGGGCTTGCAACTGAGCTTGATACAAAGCTGTGCTCTTCCGGGGAGCGATCCGAAAAACCGCTTCACACAGATCAAAGAATTCGGCCAGCTTTTCCTCTACGCTTCTGCGACCGGCCTCCGCACGACGGCGTTCCAGTTCCCGCTCATTCCACAGCCGGTAGGCGGCTGCCCACTCGCGAATTCGACGTGCCTGCCTGTGAGCGGACAGCTTGGGTTTCTCGGTTAGACGCACTTTATTTTGGCTCATCGTCACAGGTCCGTTGTGGTCGGCCTACCAAGCGGAGATTCCAAATAGATTGTATGCCTCTGGAAATGTGCTGTCAAACCCGCAGGGGGTAGAAATCCTGATGGTTGTCAAAGCGCATACCGCAGGCTTCCGCAACCTTCAAGAGCGCGGAAGCCTGCGGCTGTGTTCAGAGCCAGGCGTTTCGCCGGAACAGAAACACCGCGCCAACGGCGAAGAGCAGCGTGTATCCCGCCAGAACGAGGGTGAGCAGTGCTGCCTGTTCTGGCAGGTGGCCGGTTTCCAGCAAGGGGCGCACCAGCTTGATGCTCACCGAAGCGGGCAGCCATTCGCCGACGAGGCGAAGCGCGCCAGGAAGGCGGTCGTTGGACGTGAAGGCTGGCCCCATGAACACCATGGGCAACAGGGTGAAGATGTACACGACGTTCACCGTCTCAGTTTTCCGCACCAGGCTGGCAATGAGCGCGCCGTACTCCGCGAAGCAGCACGCGGTCAGGGCCAGGGGCCCGAGGGCCAGCAACGCGCCTTGCCCGTGCAGGTTCACGCCCAACAGCCCTCGGCCAATCAGCAGCACCACCACGGCCTGTAACAGCGCAATGCCCACGTAGACGGCGCCGTAGGCCGCCACCAGCCAGCCCACCGGGGTCGGCGTGCACGCCAGGCGCCGGAAGACCTTGTGCTCGCGCCACGTGACGATGCGCGTGGCAAAGGGTGCCCCGGCAAAGAACACGGACATGCTCACAATCGCGGGAAAGACGAAGGACAGCACCTCCTGTCCGCCCTCGTCGGACGCACCAAAGGCGAAGACGAACAGCATGATGAGGGGCGTGAAGATCATCACGCCCGTGGTGCGCCAGTCGCGCAGGTTGGCACGTCCCATCAGGCGCACGAAGTGAAACGTGGCCTTCCAGGAGTGGACGCCTGTCCCTTTCACATTGTGTGTGTGCGGTATAGTCTGAACGCTCATTCGCGAATCCTCCTGCCTGTCAGGTGAAGAAAGACTTCCTCGAGATTGGCCTGCTGCGTCTGTTGAACAAGTGCCCGAGGCGTGCCGAGGGCCAACAACTGCCCGTGGTCAATGATGCCCACGCGGTCACACAGCGTCTCGGCCTCCTCCATGTAGTGCGTCGTCACGACGACGGTGACCCCCTCGTCGCGCAGCCGCCTGACCAGGTCCCACAGCGCGCGACGGGCTTGGGGGTCCAGCCCGGTCGTGGGCTCGTCCAGGAAGAGCACCTGGGGGCGGTTGACCAGGGCCAGCGCGAGCGTGAGGCGCTTTTTCTGCCCCCCGCTCAAGGTGTCGGGAAAGGCGTCCGCTTTGTTCGACAGCCCCACCAACTCCAACAACTCGGAGATGTCGGAGGCACTAAGAGCATATCCGTACAACTGCCCGAACAACTCCACCTGCTCCCCCACGCGCAACTCGTTGATGAGGCTGGTTTGCTGCAATTGCACGCCAATGCGCTGCTTGACAGCCCTCGTCTGGCGCCAAACGTCCATGCCGAGCACCGTCACGCGGCCTTCGTCCGGCGGCAGGAGACCTTCGACAATGCTCAGCGTGGTCGTCTTGCCCGCGCCGTTGGGGCCCAGGAGGCCAAAGATTTCGCCCGCCTGCACGGTAAAGGAAAGCCCCCTGACGGCCTGCACCGGGCCGAACGCCTTGCTGATGTGTTCGACGTCAACAACCGCGCTCATCCGTTTGCCTCCTATGATTTGTAGTTCTCGGATTGTACCGGCACTTCCACCACCACCGTTGTCCCCTCGCCGGGGGCGCTCTCGATGAGCAACTGGCCGCCCAGGCGAGTCACGCGCTCCCGCATGGCCCGCAGGCCGAATCCACCGCCTAAGCCTCCCGGAGGTTCCGAACTTGCGGGAGGCTCCGCAGCCGGATCGAAGCCCACTCCGTCGTCTTGCACGTCCAGGACGACCAGGTCGTCCATGTAGGAGAGGGTGACGGTTACCCGGCTGGCCCGAGCGTGCTTGCGCACGTTGGTCAACGCCTCCTGGGCGGCACGCAGCAGGGTCACCTCCGCCTCCGGGCGCAAAGGGGCCGGCGTGCCGGTGACGGTGACATCGGCGGGGATGCCACTCTCGCGCGACCAGCGCTCTACCACGCGGGCCAGCGCCTCGGGAAGAGGAGCTTGTTCCAGGGGCTTGGGCCGCAGCGCCCACACCAGCCGTCGCGCCTCTTCCAGGCTCGTTCGGGCCATGTCCCGCGCCTGATTCAGGTGGCGCTGGACGGTTGCCAGGTCGCCGGGCAAGGCTCCCTCGGCGGCTTCCAGGTGCATGACGATGCTGGTAAACCCTTGGGCCAGCGTGTCGTGGATTTCACGGGCCAGGCGCTGGCGTTCTTCCAGCACCGCCACGTGTCGCGCCTGCTCCAGCAGGTGAATTTTCTCCAGGGTCAGCGCCACCTGGCTCACCAGCACGGACACGTCTTGCAGCACACCTCGACCGAGGCCGCGGGCTTCCGCCGTCGAAACCATCAACACGTAACCGCCCTTGCGGTTGTGCTCCCCTGGCATTTCCGGCGTGGGCAGCCACACCAGCCAGGCCCACCCCACGCCCAGGCGTTGCCACGCGCGGCGCTCGGCCTCCGGCAGGCGGTTTACGCGCAGCGTGAGGGGGGTTCCCGGTTCCAGGCGGCGCAGGGAGGGCACGGCGTCGGCGGTTAACTCCGCAGAGGCAGGCTGTGGGCGAGAAGGATGCGCGGCCTCCAGCGCGAGTTCGTGTGGGGTTCCCGCATGGGGGTGAACCATCGCCACGCGCCAGAGGGTGAGGGCGGCCCTCTCCGGCACCACGCGCCCCAGAGCTTCCAGAACGGCATCTGGGGCCAGGGCGGTGCTGAGGGCGCGGCCCGCCTCCAACAGCCGTGTCGGATCCCGCACCGTCCGGCGGGAAATCCAGGCGGCCGCTGCGCCCAAGGCTCCGTAGGGCGCCGTTGCCACGAGCAGGTCGGCCAGGGGCAGGCCGCCGACGAGCTGGCCTCCGAAGAAGAAGCCCACTAGAACGCCCAGTCCGCCCGCCAGCAAGCCTGCCAACGTGCCGTGGAGCACAGGGCGCACCTGCACCCGGCGGCCCACCCACGCGGCTGCCAGGACGGTGAACACCGTTCCCCAGAGGGCTCCCAGCCATCCCATTCTAAAACTTATTTCCCCCGCCAGTTCGAAGAAGCGCTCCTGTGTCAGGGGGCCGGGATAGCGCACGGCTGTCACGGCCAGCACCACGGCGAAGGAGACCGACGTGGCGGCCATGGCAATCAGGTTCGCGCCTGCGGCAACCCCCAGGAGAAACAACCAGCGAATGTCCCGCAGTGCGCGCATCACGATTCCTCTTGCTCCCGTATGGTCCGGCCGGTAAGGGCCAGGAACACGTCCTCCAGCGTGGGCTCCACCGTGCGCAAATTGCGATAATGAGCGCCGTGAGCGCGCAAGGCCAGGAGCACATCCTCGATGAAGCGGCTGTTTCTGCCGTACACCGTCACCTCCCGATGGTGGCGCCTTACCCGTGTTACACCGCTGATTTCCTCCAAGAAGGATACATCCACATTGTCCAATAGCTCAAATATCATGCGCTGTTCGCCTTCCAGGCTGCGGATGAGGTTGGCTGGCGTGTCCAGGGCCACGATGCGGCCATAATCCATAATAGCCACGCGGTCGCACAGCGCCTCAGCCTCCTCCATGTAGTGGGTCGTAAGGAAAATGGTCTTGCCCTGGTTCCGCAACCCGCGCACGAATTCCCAAATGTTGCGCCGCGCCTTGGGGTCCAGCCCGGTGGAAATCTCGTCCAGGAAGACCACCTCGGGGTCATTAATGAGGGCCAGGGCGGCGAAGAGGCGCTGCTTCTGGCCGCCGGAAAGCTTGCCGAAAAAGGCATTGCGCTTTTCGGCCAGCCCAAGTTGTCCTAACAGCGTCTCGGCGTCTACAGTCCGGTCGTAGAAGGCGCCGATGGTGTTCAGAATTTCCCCGACTCGCACCCGGGAAGGCAGAGAAGCCTCCTGGAGTTGCACACCAATGCGATAGACCAGTCGGTCGTAGTCTTGAGTTGGGTCGAGGCCCAACACGCGCACCTGCCCGGCGTCGGGACAGCGCAGTCCCTCGATGATCTCGATGGTGGTGGTCTTGCCTGCACCGTTGGGACCAACCATGCCGAAAATCTCGCCCTCGTAGACCTCAAACGAGACGTCGTTCACTGCCACGAGTGAGCCGTAGCTTTTGCGCAAGTGAGTCACCTCGATCACTGCCGACATGACTTTCCTCCTCCTCCGAGTCTTATACCAATTGCGTTTGGTAACGTCACCTGCTCACAGAAGGG
>WFWG01000224.1 GCA_015491235.1 Ardenticatenaceae bacterium | reverse complement strand
GGCCACGGCTTCGGAAATGGGGAAAACAGTGCTGGAACCGTCAATGAGAATGCTGCCGGTAAGGCCTCCAGTTTCTTCGCCCTGGGGTTGACCGCTCCCACAGGCCACCAACAACAAACCCAGCACCACTGCGGCGGCGAAAAACCCCCCTCGTCTCAGGAGACGTGTGATCACGAAGTCCCTCCTCATCGTTGTTTGTGTGCCGAACTGCGTGTTCCTCTTACTTGAGTATAGCCTCGCCAGACTATCTCAGAGTTAACAGCAGGTTAACTTTTCTTAACACAACGGTATAGTGACCGGTGGTCAGTCGTCTGTGGTCAGTGAAGCGCTACTCGTTGAAAAGCGCCCCTACGGAGATGCCGAAGTGAATGCGCCGGATGACCTCCCCCAGCAGCGGCGCCACGCTCAGGATGGTCATGTTGGGCAAGCGCTTCTCTGGTGGGATGTGAACCGTGTTCGTGAGAATGATTTCGGTGAGGGGCGCGTTGCGCAGCCGTTCGGTGGCCGGATCCGAGAGCACGCCGTGGGTGGCCACGGCGTAAATGTCGCGGGCGCCGGCCTCTTTCAAGAAGTGGACGGCGCCGGCCATCGTTCCCGCCGTGTCGATCTCGTCGTCGAAGATGACCACGTTCTTGTCTGCCACGTCGCCGATGAGCGTGAGGGCGCGCGCGGTGGGGTCGTTGCCCACGCGCCGCTTTTCGACGATGGCGAGGGGGGCCTTCAGGGCCTCGGCCAAGTTGCGGGCCTTCTTGGAAGCGCCCACGTCGGGCGCCACCACCACCAGGTCTGGAATGTGCTTGTCGAGCAGATAGTCGCGCTGCAAGTAGAAGGCCGTTAGCTCGTCGCCGGGAATTTTGAAGAAGCCCTGAATTTGTCCGGCGTGCAGGTCAATGGTCAGGTAGCGGTCGGCACCGGCCGTCTCCAGCAAGTCGGCAATCAAGCGAGCGGTGATGGGCACGCGCGGCTGGTCCTTCTTGTCCGACCGCGCATAGGCGAAGTAGGGTACCACGGCTGTGATGCGCCCCGCCGAGTCCCGCTTGAGGGTGTCAATCATGATGAGCAACTCCATGATGTTCTTGTTGACGGGGCGGCACATGGGCTGGATAACGAAGACATCCTGGCCGCGCACGCTCTGGTGGAGGCGCACGAAGATGTTCTCGTTGGGAAACTGGAAGACGTCGGCGCCGCTGAGGGGAATTTGCAGGTAGTCACTAATTTCCTTGGCCAACTCCGGGTGGGCTGTGCCTGTGAAGAGTTTGATTTCGCCGTACACGGCTCTCCTCCTCAAAGAGCATGTGTCAACGGGTTTGTGATCTCGAACGCTCAAGAGTTTGCTCGCCCCCTTCACCTCCCAACAGTCGCCCCATAATCAGGGCGTCCGTGTACCGACCATCCGGCAATTTGATGGCTCGCCGCTGCCGAACTTCCACGGCGAACCCCAGGTGTTCGTAGAGGTGGCGGGCGCGCGTGTTGCTGGCAAAGACTTCCAGTTCGGCCTTCTCGTACCCGGCTTCCCGACACCAGGCCAACAGCGTGGTCATCATCCAGTAGCCCAGCCGGCGCCCCTGGGCCCAGGGGGAAATCCACAGGCTGAGGCTGGCCACGTGGCGGTCCTTGCGGCCAAACCGCCCCGGACAGGCCGAGGCCAGACCGGCAAAGTGGCTTTCCACTTCGGCGACCAGGTAGAGGTAGCCGTCGCGGTTTAGCGTGAGGAGGTAGCGGTCCGCCACCCGCCCAATGTTCACGTGCTCGACGCCCACGTGGACATCCTCGCGAGCCAAGCGAGCCAAGGTGGCCGCCGCGCGCCACACGTCACGACGTCGCATGGGGCGCAGGAGGGCCACGGAGCCGTCAGCAAGTTGAACGCGCACGGGCCAGTTCATGGGCGCTTCGTTCGCTGCTCCCCTGGTGTGTCGCTTGGTCCAGGGTTGGGAACCGGTCAGTGGGGGAACATCTCGGCAAGGGAATTATAGCAGGTCTTGCACCACGTGCCAGATTGCCGGGCACATGACCTACTCTTCCAGCACGGCGTCGAACAAGAGCAGGGCGAGCGTGAAGAAAAGCACGTCGAACGTCAGCAGCAAGCCCAGCCAGTGTCGCGACTCCTCCAGCAGCGAACGGCGGGCGAACACGGTGGCGCTGGCCTTGACAGCCGCAATGACCACGGGGACGAAAATGGGCAGCACCAGGATGGGCAACAACACGTCCCGCAGGCGGGTGTTCACGCTGATGGCGGCGAAAACGGTGCCGATGACGGCAAAGCCCACCGTGCCCAGCAGCAGCGGCACAGCCAGCGGGCCCACCGGCGCGCTCACGTCGAAGAGGGCCGCGAAGAGGGGCAACGTCACGGCCTCCACACTGAGGATGAACAGGGTGTTGCCGATGACTTTCCCCAGGTAGATCGCGCTGCGGTCCACCGGCGCCAGCATCAGCCCCTCCAGGCTGCCCTGGTCCCGCTCGCGAACGAAACTGCGGTTGAGCCCCAACAGCCCCGCGAAGATGAACGTCACCCACAGCAAGCCAGGCGCCAGTTCCAGGCGGTTGAGGGGGGCCACGTCCAGGGCGAAGTTGAAGATCAAAATGGTGAGCAAGGCGAAGACGGCCATGACGCCGAACACCTCGCGCGAGCGCCACTCGCTCAGGAGATCCTTCCAGGCGATGAGCCAAGCCTTGCGCAGATAGCCCCTCACCGCTGCTCCCCCACGTGCTGGCGGTAGACGGCCCGCCATTCGTCGGGGGAAAGGTCGTCCCGGCGGGCCTCGAAGACCAGCCGCCCCCGGCGCAGGATAACGGCTCGGTGACAGAAGGCCAGCCCGTGTTCCAGGTTGTGGGTGGCCATGAGAATCGTGCGGCCCTGGCGCACCATGTCGGCGAGCAGGTCCGAGAGCCACTCGGAGGCGGCCGCGTCCAAGCCGGTGTACGGCTCGTCCAACAGCAAGATGAGGGGATCGTGGAGCAGCGCGCGCGCGATGGTCAGGCGCTGGACCATGCCCCGCGAGAAGGTGCGCACGGGGTCCTGTAGCCGTTCGGCCAGCCCCACCGTCTCGGCCAGGGCTCGAACTCGCTTCTCAGGGGCGGAAACGTCGTAGAGGCGGGCGAAAAAGTGCAGGTTCTCGGCCGCGGTGAGGTCAGGGTAGAGAAAACTGCGGTGGCCCACCAGCCCGATGTACCGGCGAGCGTCCGTCCAATCGCTCGTCAGCGGGTGGCCTTGCAGGCGCACCTCGCCGCGCGTGGGCCGGGTGAGCGTGGCCAGAACGTTGATGAGGGTGGTCTTGCCGGCTCCGTTGGGGCCGAAGAGCGTGAGCCACTCGCCCTTGGCCACGCTCAGCGAAACGCCCCGCAGGGCGGGGCGTAAGCCGAAGGTCTTGTGCAGGTTTCGCACTTCAATGAGGGGAGTGGGAGTCATGGAGCGTGCCGGTGGGCTCTGCCTCTCGCACTGGGTCGGGGGAAACCGGCGCCGCCTGGCGCAGGCGTGCCCGGCGCACAGTGGTCTCGATCCACTCGTCCAGGATGGCGTCGGCCTCCTCGGGCACCTGTTCGGAAACGGGTTCCTGGAGTTCGTCCAAGCGCTGGAGCACCCGGACGGCCTCTGCCCGGTAGCGGGCGTTCAGGCGCTCGAAGTCCTCCCGGCTGATTTTGCCCATTTCCAAATCAAGTTGCAGGTCGTACAGGGCAGCCAACAACGTCTCCTGCCGGAAGAGAAGGTCAGCCAGTTCCTCCTGGCGTGTGTTCTCCTCGTGTTCGGCGAGCGTCAGATCTTCCCTCTTGGAGGCTACTAAGGGGCGAACGGTGTACGCGAACAGGAACAAGAGAAGCCCTACAGCCGCCAAGAGAGAAAGCAGATTCTCCACGGGATGTCCTCCTCACGCGCGGCCAGCGGCCAGTCCACGCCGGGCCATCTCGCGGGCGCGCAGGCGCTCCAAGATGCGTTCCTCACGCGGATCAGGCCACATAGCCACCCACGTGCCGAAGAGGAGCAGCAAGCCACCCGTCCACACCCACAGGACCAGCGGGTTGATGAAAATCTTGAACGTGGCCGTGCCGTCCTCGTTCACGCCCGTCAGCACCACGTAGAAGTCCTCCAGCAGCGTGGAGCGCACGTCCACTTCGGTTTCGCGCTGGCCACCAGGCACTTTGAAGTAGAAATCGAGTGCTGGCGCCATCGTGCCAAGGAAACGGTCACCCCTCCACAAGTGGAGCATGGCCGTAACGCTTTCCTTGGTTTCGTCGCGGGAGACGGTCACATCCAAGTATTGGACGACATAGTCGTCCCCGACGCGCACGGTCTGGCCGGGGGCCAGGGTGATGTCGGTGGTCTCCTCGTAGAACTTGGAGCCGATGATGCCAATGGTGAGCAGCAGGACCCCCAAGTGGACGATGTACCCACCGTAACGGCGGCGGTTCTTGGCGATCAGGTCGAGCAGAGCGCGCACAGGATGCGCCGTGCTCCGCCGGCGCTGGGCCTGCCAGCCACGCCAGAACTCCAACAGGTGGCCGACCGCGGCAAACGTCACCACACCACAGGCTACCACCACGATGGGCCGGCGCACGCCCACCAGGGGAAGAAGCCCCATCACGCCGGCGGCCACGATCAAGGGTGGGACCACGTGGCGCCGGGTGTGCGTCCACGACGTGCGCCTCCAAGGGAGTAGCGGGCCAATGCCCATCAGGGCCAGCATCGCCAGCAACAAGGGGCCAGCCACCACGTTGAAGTAGGGTGGTCCCACGAAGATGCGCCGTCCGGTCACCACCTCGCTGATGATGGGGTAGATCGTGCCCCAAAAGACCGCGAACCAGATGCCCAGGAACAGAATGTTGTTCAACAGGAAGGCGGCCTCGCGGGAGAAGATGGAATCCAATTCACCGTCGCTCTTCAAGAGCGAGAGGCGCTCGTAGAGCAAGGCCAGGGAACCCAACAGCGTGATGGCGATGAAGACCAGGAAATAGGTGCCAATGCTGCTCACGGCAAAGGCGTGGATGGAGTCGAGGATGCCGCTGCGCGTCAGAAAAGTGCCGAAGATGGAAAGCACGAAAGTGAGAATGATGAGCAACATGTTCCAGACCTTGAACATGCCGCGCTGTTCCTGCACCATTACGGAGTGCAGGAAGGCCGTCCCAGTCAGCCAGGGCATGAGGGAGGCGTTCTCCACCGGGTCCCAGGCCCAGTAGCCGCCCCAGCCCAGCTCATTGTAGGCCCACCAGCCCCCCAAGAACATGCCCAGTCCCAGGAACATCCAGGCGATGAGCGTCCAGCGACGCGAGAGGCGCACCCACGTGGCCCCCGTGCGCCCGCTCAGGAGGGCGGCCATGGCGAAGGCATAGGGCACGGTGAAGCCCACGAAGCCGGCGTAGAGGTTGGGCGGGTGCATAATCATGGCCGGATGTTGGAGGAGGGGATTGAGCCCTTGGCCGTCGGCGGGCACGAAGTCGAGGCGCTCGAAGGGCTGGGCAGCGAAGTTGAGCACGATCAGGAAGAAGGTCATCACGAAGGACATCACGGAGAGGGTGTAGGGCATCAAATCTGGGGCGTCGTCGCGGTGGATCCACATGACGCCCAACATATAGAGGGAGAGTAGTAGCACCCAGAAGAGCAGCGAGCCCTCCTGGCCACCCCAGATGCCGGTGACGGTGTAGAAGAGGGGCTGGCCGATGCTCGTCTGGCGGGCCACGTACTCGACGTTGAAGTCTTGCACGATGAGGAGGTATTCCAAGGCCAGGAACGCAATACCAATAAGCACCGCCGCACCGATGGCCGCGTTCCGCCCGCTGCGAACCAGTTCCGGCAGGCGGCGGCGGGCACCGACGAAGAGGGCCACCGTGGCGTAGACGCTGAGGGCCAGGGCACCAATGAGGCTCAGATAACCGAGGTCACTCATGGAATTTTACCTCTCTCAATCACTGTGTGTCTCGATCACTGTGTGTACTGAGTGGGCGCCGTCAGGTGGTTTTGAGGCACCTGCTGGCCAGCGTCCAGGGCTTCCTCGTACTTGGACGGGCACTTGACCAGGATGAGGCTGGCTTCGAGGACTCCCTGGTCGTTGAGTCGCCCCTCCACGATGACACTTTCGCTCTTCATGAAGAGGTCCGGCATCACGTCGCGGTAGACCACCGGCAAGCGGTTGCCCGCCTCGTCCACCAAGTCGAACGTCAGCACAATGTTTTGGGTGTCGTAGCGCACGCTCTCCTTGTCCACCACAGCGTTAATGCGCACACCCCGGCCAACCAGCCGATCACCCTGCGAAACGGCTTCCTCCAGAGTGATGTAATAGTTGCCAGCGCTCATCAGGCCATTGACGATCAACACGGCGATGGCAGCCACGGCCACGAAGCCGCCGACGAGGAACTTGAACTTGCGCTTGGGAAAGGGCCCCACTTTTGCCTGACTATACTCAATGACAGCCATGGTCTCCCCCTCGAAGACCGGTTTCAAGAGCCGGTCGGTTCCATTTGTGCCACTTTTCTCAAGCTGTTGTGAGGGATTATAGCGTGACAGCCGCTTTTCTCCAAGTACCGACGAGTAATACCAATTGCGTTTGGTAACGTCGCCTGCTCACAGAAGTGGTGCGACGCCGCCATCCCGCCCACCCAAAAGGGGAAAGAAATTGTGGCGTGCAGGGGCGGCGAAGCC
>WFWG01000223.1 GCA_015491235.1 Ardenticatenaceae bacterium | reverse complement strand
GGGCTGAAGAGGGCGCCCGGCTGGGCATAGTCCAGAATGCTCACCTCCACCCGGTCTTCCTGGCGCTGTTTGGTGTTGAATATCTCGATTTCGGCCACGAACTCCTCGGCCACGCTGTTGGCAATCTCGGCCGCTACGACCGGATCGGTATCCTTCACGTCAATTTGCAGCAACAGGTCCGACTCGATGGGGCTCACGGTGATCTTCTCGGCCAAGGCGTAAGGCGAAAGGTCGAGTTGGTGCTTTTCGGCCACCCGCTGGGCCATGCTGATGGACTTGATCTGACGGGCGTAGTTGCGCATCACCTGTTTGATGGTCTGCTGAAGGCCCCAATCAAGTCGCGCCGGGCGCACGTTGATGTAGACAGTGGAGCGGTAGACCGGCACCTGGGCTTTGCTCCAGAAGTAGGCGCTGGTAGCCGTAATCAGCATGACGAGGACGACGATCCAGCCACGCCGGACCAGTATGCGCCAGTAGTCGTGCAGTTCCATATGTTTGCCCCTCCTCGCACGTGCCTCGGGCTTCGACAAGCGCAAGTTCGCAAGCGAATCAGCGCCAGGCTAGCATTTTAGCATGGGAGCAGGTGGTCGCCAAACAAGAGCGCGGCCAGTTCGTCTTTGTCGCGGGACCGTGGTATAGTTTAAGCTTGGAAAATGGGTGGAACGAAGGTGAAAGCGGCCGATGAAACTGGTACTCTTCGACATTGACAGGACACTCATTCTCTCGAACGGCGTAGGGCGTCGGGCCATGGCCCGCACGTTAGACCACATTTTGGGAGCCAGCCACGGACTGGACGGCGTGCGCATGGACGGCATGACTGACCCGCTCATCTTCCGGGCTGCTATGGAAGCTATGGGCTACGGCCCAGCGGAGATTGACGCCCTGCTGCCCGAGGTGATTCGCCATTACCCCGGAGAACTGGCTCGTGAGTTGGCTCCTACGACGCCAGGCCCCAAGCCGGAGCTGATTCCCGGCGCGCGCGAGGTGCTGGAGCGGCTCACGGCCCGCGACGACGTGGTGATCGGCTTGCTCACCGGCAACGTGGAGCCAGGTGCCTGGCTCAAGCTGCACGCCTGTGGCTTGGACCGCTTCTTTACCTTTGGCGCCTTCGGCAACGAGGGGCCAGAGCGGGACAAACTTCCGGCCGTGGCTGTCGAGAAAGCGTGGGAGGAGACCGGTCACCGCTTCGCCGGCCACGAGATTGTTATTGTGGGCGACACGCCTCACGATGTGACCTGCGGGCGGCACGTGGGCGCCGTTGCTGTTGGCGTGGCCACTGGCCTCTACGCGGCGGAGGAGTTGCGCGCGGCCGGTGCCGACGCCGTGTTGGAGAACTGGCTCAATGCCGACCACGCCGTGCAGGTGCTCACAAGCACAGGTTGATAAAGCAAGAAAGGGGAACGGGGTTTCATGGGGCGCATCTACGTGGCACTCGACCTGGAAACCACTGGCCTGAGCCGTGAGCACGATCAAATTATTGAAATCGGGGCTGTCAAGTTCCGCGTGGCCGACCGGCCAGGCGAAGCGCACGAAGTGCTCGACACCTTCGTGACGTTGGTCAACCCCGGCCGCCGGGTCTCTTACAGCGCGTTGCACTTTACCGGCATCTCCCAGGAGGAGTTGGACGGCGCCCCAACGCTCGAAGAGGTGCTGCCCGCGTTGGAACGCTTCGTGGGCAACTATCCTGTGGTGGGCCACAGCATTGACGTGGACCTGCGCTTCCTTCACCGCCACGGCGCGCTCGTGGGCACACTGGGTATTGACACTTTCGAGTTGGCGAGCATCCTGTTGCCCGAAGCCAACCGCTACAGCCTGGGCAAACTGGCCGACCACTTGGGCATCGAGTTTCCCACCCGCCACCGCGCCCTTGACGACGCTGAAATGGCCCGGCGCCTCTTCGTAGCCCTGTGGGACATTGCCTGTGGGCTGCCCCAGGACGTGCTGAAAGCCATTGTCGAAGTGGCCATGAAAAGCGAGTGGCCCCTGCGTTCCTTCTTCGCCAACGCCCTGCGCGTACAAGGCGTGGGAAACACGGGCGCGCCACAGCGAGCTGTACGACGACTTCCGCCGATTCCCGACCCGCTCTCTCCGCGCGACGGGGAAATCGTCTGGCTGGATGCTGCCTCCCTGGAGCGCGTGTTGGATCCGGACGGCCCGCTGGCCGCGGCGTTTGCCAACTTTGAACGCCGTCCCCAGCAGCGCGCCATGTTGCGGGCTGTGGCCGAGGCGTTCAACGACGGTGTCCACCTGCTGGTGGAGGCGGGCACGGGTACAGGCAAATCCCTGGCGTACCTCATCCCGGCCCTGCACTACGCCTTGGAAGCCGATGAGCCGGTTGTCATCTCCACCAACACGATCAACTTGCAGGAGCAACTCTACCGGCAGGACATTCCCCGCTTGGTCGAGGCGTTGGGCCTGCCAGTGCGGGTCACGCTCCTGAAGGGGCGCACCAACTACGTCTGTCCGGCCCGCGTGCGGGAGTTCATGAAACAGGATCACTTCTCGGTGCCGGAAGCGCGTTTGTTGGCGCGGGTCCTGGTGTGGCTGTTCCAGACGGAAACAGGCGACCGCAGCGAGTTGCTCATCCAACCTGACGAGTTGCCCGTCTGGCCTTACATCTGTTCCGACTCGGAAGCCTGCAAGGCCGAAGGATGTAGCCCGGAGAGCGGGTGCTTCTTCTACCGGGCGCGGGCGCTGGCGCAAGGGTCTCACCTAGTTATCGTGAACCATGCCCTGCTGCTCTCCGACCTGGCCCTGGAAAACGCGATTTTGCCTGCCCACCGGTGTCTTGTCGTGGACGAGGCTCACCACCTGGAAGATCGGGCCACCGAGCACCTGGGAGGAAGGGTCTCGCGGCGGGCGACACAAGATCTGCTGTACAGCCTCGTGGCTTCGGAGAAGAGCAAAACGCCCGGGCTGTTGGTGCGACTGCGAAAACGGCTGCAAAAGGAAACCCGCACTGATGCGGCTTATCAGGTTGTGAGCGAATTGGTGGAGACGGCTCGCCTGCGGGTGAACCGCCTGCTTGACCAGACGGCACTTCTCTTCAGCGCTGTAACCGACGCTATGGCCCCCTTTGTGAGGGCCGGCAGCGAGTACGATGTCCAGGTGCGCCTGGTGCCCGACGTGCTGGAGACGGCCGGCTGGCACCGTGTGGCTGACGTAGCCGAAACGATTGTGGAAGCCTTGGACAGCACCAGCAACGACCTGTACCGCCTGATGCGTGCTGTGGAGGAACTGGACGACCTCGACGCCTGGGAGAGTTACTGGAACAGCCTCCTGGTGGCCCAGCGGGCTGTGACTGAATTGGCCGCCGAACTCAATCGCATTGTGCTCGACCCTGACGAAAATGACATTTGCTGGGTGCGCTTGAGCACGTTTCGCGACGACGTGGAGTTACGCCGTGCCCCCCTTCACGTGGGTTCCATTTTGCAAGAGCGACTTTTCAGGCGTTATCGTTCCGTCGTTCTTACGTCGGCCACGTTGCAGAGCCACGGTGGGTTCGCCTACATTCGCGACCGCCTGGGACTGGATGGGAACGAGCGAGTGCGCGAGCTGACTTTGGGTTCTCCCTTCAATTACCGCGAGATGGCCCTGGTCTACGTGCCCACCGACTTGCCCGAGCCCAACCGGCCCCACTACGCCCGCGCTCTGGAACAAGCCGTGGCCGACCTGGCCCGGGCCACCGGAGGGCGCATGTTGGTCCTCTGCACAAGCAAGAGCCAGCTTCGCCGCCTCTACCAGGCCATCAGTGACCCGCTGGCGCGCGATGACATCGTGGTACTGGCCCAGTACGTGGACGGCTCGCGCCGCCAACTCGTGGAGCGCTTCAAGGACATCGAGCGGTGCGTGTTGCTGGGCACCCAAAGCTTTTGGGAGGGCGTGGACGTGCCAGGCGACGCGCTGAGTTGTCTGGTCATCACCCGGCTGCCCTTCCCGGTGCCCGACGACCCGGTCTTTGCCGCCCGCGCCGAGACGTACAGTGAGCCCTTTTACCAGTTCACCGTGCCCCAGGCAATTTTGCGCTTTCGGCAGGGATTTGGCCGCCTGATTCGCACCCAGACCGACCGGGGCATCGTGGCCATCTTCGACAGCCGCATTTCCTCGCGTCGGTATGGACAGCACTTCCTGGACGCTCTGCCCTCCTGCGAAATCCGCTTTGGTCCGGTCCGCAACCTGCCCCCCTTGGCCCGGCGGTGGCTGGAGGAGCGACCCATGAGCGTTGTGGAACGAGTCTAGCACCCGATAGTCTGCTTGGCGACGCTCCGTTTGGCATCGTGAAATTCGCATGTAAAATCTAGAGCACCAGAACAACAGGAGGAATGTGCATGATTACAGCCGGTGACCTGCGCCCAGGAACGGTTTTTGAGCTGGACGGGGAACTGTACCGTGTCCTCTCCCAAACCCAGACGCACCTTGGCCGAGGGAGTGCCACCGTGCGAGTCAAAATGCGCAACCTGCGCACCGGCGCCACGGTCGAGCGCACCTTCTCGCCCGATCAGCGGCTTCAAGATGTGCGCCTGGAAGCCCGCCCCATGCAGTACCTTTACAATGACGGCGAACTCTACTACTTCATGGACTTGGAGACGTATGAACAGCCGGCCGTGCCGGCGTCCGTGCTCGGCGACAAGATCAAGTTTCTGAAGGAGGGCATGACGCTCGAGATTGCCTTCTACGACACCGAGCCGGTGGAGATCGAGTTGCCTGTCACGGTAGACCTGGAGGTGAAATACACCGAGCCGGGGTTTGCAGGCGACACCGCTCAGGGAGCGACCAAGCCTGCCGAGACGGAGACGGGGTTGGTCGTTCAGGTTCCGCTCTTCGTGAACGTGGGCGACGTCATTCGCGTTGACACGCGCACCGGACAGTATCTGACCCGCGTGTCGAGCAAATCATAGCGGACAGCACCGCGAGGAGTATGCCCATGACCGACCAGCGACTCATTGACCCCACAGTCACGCGCGTCATTATTGCCTGTCCGGGGTGTGGACAGAAGCTCATGGTGCACGGCCTGCTCATGGAGGACAAGGAAGAGGAATCCTGCAACAGTTGCAACACGGTCTTCCGCTTGCGCCTCAACGGCGGCAAAGTGGAACCAATCGTCGTCCACGGCCCTACCGGCGCACCAAAAGGGCCGGCGGAGCAGGACGTGCGACAGTAATTAAACCTGACAGGGTTCATTGGTACCACACCAGCCAGGGGCGCCGTGGCACGCGCTCGTCCAGGCGCCACAAGCCAACTTCGTGAGCGATCTGGAGGGCTTCGAGATATTCATCAGAAGTGATACGGCGGTTGATTTCAGGGTACTTTTCGGCACTGACCTTGCCGGCCGGGTGATACTGGTCCATGATGTTCACATACGTGTCCGGTGAGATTTCCTCGGCCAGGAACTTGAGAATTTGGCGCGTCTCGTCCAGGAAGCCGGGCATAACCAAGTGGCGCACCAGCAAGCCCCGCTTGGCCAGCCCGAACTCGTCGAACTTTAGGTCACCCACCTGGCGGTGCATCTCCTTAATGGCCTGGCGGGCGACTTCGGGGTAGTCCTTCGCCAGCAGGTAGCGCCGGGAACGCTCCGCCGTCCAGAACTTAAAGTCGGGCATGTAGATGTCCACTACCCCGTCCAACAGGCGTAGGCTCTGGAGCGAGTCGTAGGCCGACGTGTTGTAGACGATGGGCAAGTGCAAGCCGCCCTCCACGGCAATGAGCAGCGCCTCCAGCACTTGGGGCACCACGTGTTCGGGCGTCACGAAGTTGATGTTGTGGCACCCCATCTCCTGAAGCTGGAGCATCATGGCGGCCAGTTCCTCTGGTCGTGCCTCTCGCCCGTCGCCTTCCTGGCTAATGTCGAAGTTTTGGCAGAAGACACACCGCAGGTTGCACCACGAGAAGAAGATCGTCCCGCTGCCGCGCCAGCCCCGCAGGCAGTCCTCCTCGCCGAAGTGGGGGAAATAGCTGGCCACCACCGCGTAGCGCCCGCTGCGGCAAACGGCCTTTTCGTTCTCGAGGCGGTTGACACCGCAGTTGCGCGGGCAGACGTGGCAGTTGACCAGTTCCTGAAGGGCGCGCTCGACCCGCCGGTGGAGTTCGCCACGGCGGTAGAGGGTCATGTAGGCGGGCTCAAAGGTTTCGCTGGGAACAAAAAAGCGCTCCGAGATCCTGGGATTTCCCTTCATCGTGCTTCCCTACCCCTTCCGCGTGGGCCCTGCACGGCGGTGGGGCACCACGCTCACCTTGCGTTGTTCACCGAAAATTCGCTGTGGTCAGGTGAAGGTTAAGGAGCTTCACGTGGTTATTATACCAATTGCGTTTGGTAACGTCGCCTCCTCGCAGAAGAGGTGCGGCGCCGCCATCCCGCCCACCCAAAAGGGGAAAGATGTAGGGGCGCAGCGTGCTGCTGCGCCCTGCTGGGGACCCCCACGCCC
>WFWG01000222.1 GCA_015491235.1 Ardenticatenaceae bacterium | reverse complement strand
GCAAGCGGTCGGAGCGCTTCCCGCCCGAGCCGGAGCGCGATGTGCTCCTCTTCCTGCTCGAACACGCGCCGCTCAAGCCCTGGCAACATGATGTCTTAAGCATTATTCGCGAAGAGGCTTACTATTTTGCGCCACAAGGCATGACGAAGATAATGAACGAAGGTTGGGCATCGTTTTGGCATTCTATTATTATGACCAAAACGGGCGTGATGACTGACGCTGAGGTCGTGGACTATGCCGATCACCACTCCGGCACGGTGGCTATGAGCATGTACCGCATCAATCCCTACAAGATCGGGCTGGAGCTCTTCCGCGACATCGAGGAACGGTGGAACAAGGGGCAGTTTGGCAAGGAGTGGGAGGAGTGCGACGACATGCAGGCCAAGCGGGAGTGGGACTTGCAGCTCGGCCTCGGGCGCCAGAAGATCTTCGAGGTGCGCCGCATCTACAACGACGTGGGGTTCATTGATACGTTCTTCACCGAGGATTTCTGCAACCGCCACAAGCTCTTCACGTACAAGTACAACGAGCGCACCAACCGGTACGAGATTGACTCGCGGGACTTCCAGGTCATCAAACAAAAGCTGCTCTTCTCGCTCACCAACTTCGGCCAGCCCATCATCTACGTGGCCGACGCCAACTTCCGCAACCGGGGCGAACTCTACTTGGTTCACCAGTACGAGGGCGTTGCTCTGGACTTGGACTACGCCCGCCCCACGCTGGTCAACTTGTACCGCATCTGGAAGCGGCCCGTTCACGTGGAAACCATCGTGGACGACGTGCCTCGCCTGTTGAGTTTCGACGGGAAGGAGCACTCGTTCCGCAAGCTGGACAAAAGGCGCATGATTTGAGGAAGGGAGGAGAGCGATGAAGTGGGCAGAGCACGTTGTCGAACAACTGCGGGCCAAAGCAACGACGCACGGAGGGGGCACGGCGCCCGTCGAGCACGAGGGGTGGCAGGTCCAGGTCGAGGCTGAGGCGACCGGGCCGGTGGGCGTCTCCGCCCAGCGCATCCGTGTCTCGGCCCCTCACCCGGCGGACCCGGCCGAAGCTGGCCGGGAACTGGCTGGCCGGGTGACCTACTTGCTGGAACCGCTCCGGCTGGTAGAGGCCAGCGGCGAGCGCGCCCTGGTGCGCAGTGCGCCGTCAGAGCGGTGGGGGGAAACCCGCGAGTACTACGAGGCGTGGATTATCCGCTCGAGCGAGCGCACGGAGATTGACCTCCGGCGCTACCGCTACACTCGGTCGAGCCGCCAGCGCGCCCCCCGTTCCATTGACGTGACGTGGGAAGTGGCCGGCCGGTTGCTCGACGACATCCGCGAAAGCCTCGAAGCCGCTCAGGAGAGGTCCACCGCTTCGCCGTCAACGTAAGTTGTGCCCCGCTCGTCCCGGCTCACCGTGCCGATCATGGGCGGCGTGGCGTCGAGGTAGACCCACGCCGTGCTGGTGACGCTGGCCAAACGGGTCGAGGCTGTGGCCTCGATCAGGTATGACCCCGTGGGCAACACCTGCCCCAGCTCGTCGCGCCCGTCCCACAGGCGGTAGTGTTCCCCGCTCCCAAACCGGCGCTTTTCCACAATCGTCAACACGAAGCGGTCCATCTGGTCATACACGCTGAGCGTCACCCGTGCCGGTCGGGATAACTCGAGCCGCATGACAAGCAAATGAGAGTCGTCGGGGCGCAGTGGGTAGAAGACGGGATTCTCCACGGACAGGGAGAAGCGCAACGGTCGCCACCATGCCGCCAGCAGGAAGAACAGGGGAAGCCCGCCCAGGAGAAGGCCCAACAACACCCGACGCCCCAAAGCGTCGGCGGGCAAGGTTACCGGCATGTTCGCCACGACCTGTGCCGGCTCATACGTAACCAGCCGCTGAACAGTCGTCGTGTTGCCCGCCAGGTCCGTGGCCGTCAGGGTGATGAGGTTTTCCCCCTCCTGTAGGGTCACCAGGGTACTGAAGTTGCCCCGGTTGTCCACCGCCACCGGTCGCCCGTTCACCACCAGGCTGGCGCCCGGTTCCACCTGTCCGGCGATGCGAAAGGCGGAGTCGTTCACTGTGAGGCCGTCGGGCAAGTTGGAGAGCACAATTTCAGGCGGGCGGGTGCGCAGGTGGACTACCCGCTCCAGGCGAGCCGTGTTGCCAACCTCGTCGGTGGCCTCCACCACGATAACGTTGTCCCCTTCTTCGAGTACCAGGTCCAGTGTGAAGGTGCCATCCTGGTTCACGCGAGCCGGCCTTCCGTTAACGGTCACTTCTGTCTCCGGCGGCGCTTGTCCACGCACTGTGACCGGGTTCTGGTTCAACCACGCCTCGGCCGGCGGCTCCAGCAGAGTAATCTCGGGTGGTTGGGTGCGCAGCACAACGGTGTAGCTGGCCTCCATCTCGTTTCCGGCGTTGTCCACGGCCCGCACCACGATGGTGTTCTCGCCCTCCTGCAACTGTCGCACCACCCGGAAGACGCCGTTGCTGTTGACGGGCAAGGGCTGCGGTTCGTTGTTGAGCCACACCAGCGCGTCTGGGTCGGTGGTGCCCTCAATGGTCAGCGTGGGCTCGCGCACTGTCATCTGGGGCTCCAGGTTCGCTACCACGAGCGAGGGAGGCGTGGTGTCCACCTCCACGGGCACGCTGTGCTCCCCCCGGCGGGCTGGACCCACCGCCACCACGTGCAGGCGATACGTGCCGTCAGGCACAACCTGGCCGCCCTCGTCTCGCCCGTCCCAGGTGAGGGCGTGCTGCCCGGCCACCTGGGGCTGCTCCCGAAGGAGCACGCGCACACGCTGCCCGGCCGCGTTCAACACCTCGGCCGTCACGTCGGCCTGTTCGGAGAGCACGTAGAAGGCCGTCACTGTGTCGAAGCGCCCGTCGCCGTTGGGCGAGAAGACGGACTGGTCGGCCGAGACGGTAACGCGGGGCGTGCGCACCCACTCCAGCGGGAAGAGCACCACGAGCAGGGCAACGACGGCCAAGCCAACCGCAACTGAGAGCAAAGAGGGCAGCCAAACTTGACGGCCTGCCACCGTATGACGCCGGTGAAGACGTGTTCTCGTCGAATGGCGCGGGTCACTCATCGCTTCAGTCCAGTTCGATCATAATGAGGTCGTCGTCGGCTGACGGCACGGCGTCTGCTGTCCCGGCTCCACCCTGAGACGTCGCCACTGTCGGCCACCCCCGCCGCACGCGGACGGCCCGCTGGCGCACGGCCGGCTGGCGCAAGGCGTGATAGAGTTGATACAGGCTCAGCGTCAACACGCCCGACACAACGAGCCCCACGTGTGTGCCCGGCGTGCGCAAAAGCACATTAAACGAAGCCAACTGGAGCCAGGCGGGAACGGCGTATACCCCCGTCCACGCCACGCCCATCCCCACGACCACAGCCGCCACACGAGTAGCGAGGGGCATTCGCTCGGCCCAAGCGGTCTCCTTGACCCTTCCCACCAAGTATCCCACCAGCCCCCACGCGGCCACCTGCAACACGTGCAGGAGCAGGGCCATGCTGTCCTCGGCAAAGGGAGCCAGCAGGAGGCGCAACGTCTCCAGCGAGTTGGCCCCCGAGAAGCGTTCGGCCAGCAAACGGGCGTTGAACGCATACTCGTTCAGGGAGAGCAGGTCAACGGGCAGCC
>WFWG01000221.1 GCA_015491235.1 Ardenticatenaceae bacterium | reverse complement strand
TGGCGCTGCTCGCCTGTCGGTTTGACGTCCTTCTACGAGGAGGGTACAATAACACTCCCGAGGAGGGTACACCAAATGGAAACAAAGTTCATTTTTATTACTGGCGGTGTGGTGAGCTCCCTCGGGAAAGGGATTACAGCGGCTTCCCTTGGGCGTCTCCTGAAGGCTCGCGGTTTCCGCGTCTCCATTCAGAAGCTCGACCCCTACCTGAACGTGGATCCCGGCACGATGGCCCCCTACCAGCACGGCGAGGTCTTCGTCACCGAGGACGGCGCCGAGACGGACCTGGACTTGGGCCACTACGAGCGCTTCATTGACGAAAACCTCTCAAAGCTCAACAACGTGACGACCGGTCAGGTCTACCAGGAGGTCATTGCCAAGGAGCGGCGGGGCGACTACCTGGGCGGCACGATCCAGGTGGTGCCCCACGTGACCAACGAGATCAAACGGCGCATCGTGCTGGCGGCCCAGAAGCTCGAGGCCGAGGTGGCCATCGTGGAAATCGGCGGCACCGTGGGTGACATCGAGGGCCAGCCTTTCCTGGAGGCCATCCGCCAGATGCGCAAGGATGTGGGACCCGAAAACGTGCTCTACTTCCACGTTACGCTGCTCCCCTACTTGGCGGCCAGCAAGGAGTTGAAGACCAAGCCCACCCAGCACAGCGTGCGCGAGTTGCGCGGGGCTGGAATTCAGCCCGACATCATCGGGTTGCGCTCCGACTACCCCGTGGACGACGGCATCCGCGCCAAGGTCTCCCTCTTCTGCGACGTGGAACCGCGCGCGGTCATCCCCATCCTGACAGCTTCCAGCATTTACGAGGTGCCCCTCATGCTGGAAGAGGCCGGATTGGGCGACTTGGTGGTGGAAAAACTGGACCTCCAGCCACGCATCAACCCGCCCGACCTGCGCGATTGGGCCAACGCGGTAGAACGGTTGCGGGAGGAGAAGCCCAGCGTGCGAATTGCCATCGTGGGCAAGTACGTCGAACTGGAGGACGCCTACATTAGCGTGCGCGAGGCCCTCATCCACGCGGCCCTCTGGCACAACCGAGCCGTGGACATTGATTGGGTCCACAGCGAGGACCTGGAACACGGTCGCGGGTTCGACCGGCTGGCGCTGGCAGACGGCATCGTGGTGCCGGGAGGCTTTGGCGAGCGGGGCATCGAGGGCAAGATTCTGGCGGCCCGTTACGCCCGCCAGAACAAGATTCCCTACCTGGGGCTCTGCTTGGGTATGCAGGTCATGTGCATCGAGTTTGCCCGCCACGTGTTGCAAAGCGACGAGCCCAACAGCACCGAGTTCGACCCCTACACCAAGCACCCCGTAATTGCCCTAATGCCCGACCAGCACGCCATCACGGAGTTGGGCGGCACCATGCGGTTGGGGAGTTACCCCTGCGTGGTCCAGCCGGGAACCAAGGCGTGGGAAGCCTATCAGACCAACTTGGTCCACGAGCGCCACCGCCACCGCTTCGAGTTCAACAACGCCTACCGCGAGATCCTCGGCGAGGCTGGTATGGTCTTCAGTGGCCTCTCGCCGGACGGCCGCCTGGTGGAAATTGCGGAGCTGCGCGACCATCCTTGGATGCTGGGCACCCAGTTCCACCCCGAGTTCAAGACGCGCCTGCACCGCCCTCACCCCCTCTTCCGCGAATTTGTGGGCGCGGCCCTGAAGACGTTGCACGAGGGCGACATGCTGCCCCTCCCCCTGGAAGAGGCGGAGTAGATGCGGCGTATCGGCTTCGTTCGCCTCACCCGGCTCCTGACACCAGCTTGCCTGTTGTGCGGGCTGGTGTTTCTTTTGGCCTTGTCTCCGGTTGCCACAGCGCAGGCACCGTCCGAAGTCCACGTCACCGCGCCAGCGCCGCTGGGCGGGGCGGGGCATGTGGTGCTCACCTCTCAAACGGTGGATGTGCGGCTCACGGTGGACGAGAGTGGCCGCCTGTGGGCCGAAGTGGAGGCCAGAACCAAGCTGCACAACACCAGCAAGACCTCAGCAGCCAGCGTTGTTTTCGGGTGGCCAGGTTGGAGCGGCGGCGCAGTGGCCTTTGCGCCCGAATCTGGCGAGAATGGGCAATTCACTCGCGACGGGAAGCCCCTTTTCCCCTCTCCCCAACCGGTTCAGACCACCTGGGGCCAAGAGACCCGCACGGTGACCTGGTGGACGACCGAGCAGCCCATCGCTCGCGACGCACGAGCCACTTTTTCCGTAAGCTGGCGCCAACTGCTTGAGGATAGCCCGCTCATCACCGTGCGCGTGGGCCTGTTGCCGGCCGGCCGGTGGCCCGGCACAGTGGGCGGGGTGCGCGTCACTGTTCACTTGCCAGCGTTGGGTGCTCAAGAGCAAATCGTGCAAGCCACGCCGGCCGAGGGCCTTACCTTCGACGGTTACCGGGTCGAGTGGGTGCTGGCAGAGTTCGAGCCTCAAACCAACCTGGAGTTGAGGCTGATCTCGCCCACCTTCTGGCGCGAAATCGTCGAGTGGCGCCGCCGCACCGCCGAAGATCCGAGCGACGCGGAAGCGTGGCTTCAGCTTGCTGACCGCTACGCCGCCCTGGCGGCCGCGGGCGTGCCAGCCTACGACAGCTTGGCCGAGGCTGCCCTGCTGAAAGCCCGCGACGCGGCTCCCTCGAACCCCGAACCACACCGCCGCCTGTGGGAGCGCTACCGCTTGCAGGTGGGCGATCCCCCTGATCCGGCTGCCCTTCAACAGGCCACCGAAGCGGCCGAAGCCTACGTGCTGACAGGCGGGACCGAAACGGCGGTTCGCGCCTACGCCGTGCAGGGGCTCCTGCAACTGGCCGAACTGTGGCTGGCCCAGCAGGTGCCCGGGAAAGCGCTGGAACTGGTCGAGCGAGCCGCCCGCCTGGCCGGGCCGGACGAGTACGCCGCCGTTCAGGCCGCACGGGAGCAGGCTGCGGGCCAGGATGTGCTCCTCACGCTCCAGGCCGAGGGGCTGGAAGCAGCCCTGGCACGTGCTTATGACTTGGGATTGCTCGCCGAGAAGATTCCCCTCCCTTGGGCGCGACATAGCCGTATTTTGGTCCACACGCAGCCAGATCGGCGCACTGTCGTGGTTGAGTGGGTCAACCCGCTCTTGCCGGAAACGTTTGCTGCCCAACTCCGCCGCCTGGAATCCCAATTGACCCAGCGCGCCCCGCCGGGCGTTACCGTCACCCGCGCTGTGGAAGGGGCGGTTGTGCGCCTGACGATCGAGATGCCCGGCCCACCGGACACCTGGCCAGCCCAGATGGCTCAACTCGAAGCCGCGCTCCCGGCCGACGAAAACGTGGACCTGCTACGCAGCGTGCTGCGCCCTCCGGCCCTTGAATGGCAGGCGGAGACGGCCTGGCTCCAGGTGCGGTTCGCCTATCGGGAGGCCGTCACGCTGCAAAGCCGCGCGTCTGCCCGGGCCGAGGCCCTGCGCCAACAAGCGCAGGCAAGTGGTGCCGAATGGGAGCGGGCCTTGCTGGAGGAAGCAGCCACCGCGTGGGACCGGCTGGCGGCTGCGCAAGAGGCCATCTACACCGTGCGGGTGAACCTGGGTGGACGCACCGTACAGTCCTCTTGGGCGTTGAGGCCCCCGGTGGCCCGCGAATTGCTCTTCGAGGAAGCCGTGCCCCGCGCTGACAGAATCGCGCTCCTCATTGCCGGTGGCATGGGCCTTTTGCTGCTGGTGTTGGCGCTCATTTGGCGCTGGCCAGTGCGCGGGTAGGCCGTCAACCCTCAGCCAGCAACCGCTTGAGCAGACGGGCGGTTTCGACCGACTGGCCTTGCCAGTGATTGTTGGCAAAGACGTAGAGGGTGGGCGCGCGCTCGTGCATGGCCCGAATGCGCGGCACCCACTCCCGCAACTCCTCTTCGGTGTAGCGGTAGTCGTACCGCTCCCACGCCTCGGCGTGGCGCCACCACTTTTTCCGGTTGCGCCCGTGGAAGCGCACGTATCCGAAGTCGGCGGTGACGGCGGTCACGGGGGGCATCAGTTGGGGGAAGCGGGGCATGTCCACGGCGCAAAAGGCGAAGCCCAGCTCGCGGAGCAGGTCGAACACCTCCTCGCGGGCCCACTCGCGGCGGCGGAATTCCACCGCGACAGGCAAGTCGGGCAGCACCTCGCGAAGCTGGCGCAGGTACGCTTCCGAATCCGGCGTGCGCCGGAAGGAGTAGGGAAACTGGGCCAGCAGGCACCCGAACTTGCCCGCCTCAATGAGCGGAGTGAGGGCTGCGGTGAACTCGGCGGCCAGCGCCGGAAGCTGCTGGGGGTCCCGCTCGTGCGTGAACCCGCGGTAGAGTTTCAGCGTGAAGCGGAAGTCGTTGGGAACCTTGTCGGCAATGCGGGCCAACATCCAGCGGTTGGGCTGGCGGTAGAAGGTCACGTTCAACTCGACGGCGTCGAACTCCTGCGCGTAAAAAGCAAGCCACTCCCCTTTGCCAAGGTCGGAGGGATAATAGGGCCCCACCCAGTCGTCGAAGGAATATCCGCTTGTGCCCACGTAAATCTTTGGGGCCATCGGCATTTCCCAAAAGAAGCGGGCGCTCCAGCGATCGAGCGCCCGCCCCCTTTGCTCGCCCCCTACTCGATTTCTGCGGGTGTCCCCGTCTCGTTGGCCGATTGTTCAAGGCGAGTGAAGGTGAGTTGATCGCCGTCCACGTCCACCAGAATTCGGTCGCCTTCCTTGAACTCACCAGCCAACAAGCGGCGGCTAAGCGGCGTCTCAACGTGGCGCTGAATCACCCGCTTCAACGGGCGGGCGCCGAACTGCGGGTCGTAGCCCCGTTCGGCCAGCCACTCACGGGCGGCCGGCGTCAACTCAATGTGCAAGCCAGCCTCGAAGACGCGCTCGGCCAGGCGAGCAATCTGCAAGTCCACAATCTTGAGCAAGTCCTCGCGCGTCAGGGCCCGGAAGACGATGACCTCGTCCACGCGGTTGAGGAACTCGGGGCGAAAAGCCCGCTTCAGGTCTTCCTCCACCTCGGCGTGGTGCAGGGCTTCCGGGTCACCCCGTTCGCCCACGCGGAAGCCCAGCGGGCCGCCGCGCTGGAAGTAGCGCGTGCCCAGGTTCGAGGTCATGATGATGACCGTGTTGCGGAAGTCCACCGTGCGCCCCTGGCCGTCCGTCAGGCGCCCTTCGTCCAGCACCTGAAGGAGCACGTTGAAGATCTCCGGGTGCGCCTTTTCGATCTCGTCGAAGAGCACCACCTGGAAGGGACGACGGCGGACTCGCTCGGTGAGTTGGCCGCCCTCGCCGTAGCCCACGTAGCCGGGCGGCGAGCCGATCAGCCGGCTCACGGTGTGCGGCTCGCGGAATTCGCTCATGTCCACCCGCACCATAGCCTCTTCGTCGTCAAAGAGGAACTCGGCCAGGGCCTTGGCCAACTCGGTCTTGCCCACGCCCGTGGGCCCCAGGAAGATGAAGGAGCCAATGGGCCGCTTGGGGTCCTTCAGGCCGCTGCGGGCCCGGCGGATAGCGTCGCTCACGGCCACGATGGCCTCGTCCTGGCCCACGACGCGGCGGCGCAGGTGCTCCTCCATGTGGAGCAGCTTTTCGGCCTCGGTTTGCATCAGGCGCTTCACCGGTATGCCCGTCCAGGAGGAGACGATTTCGGCGATGTCCTCGGCGTCCACCACTTCATCCAGTCCCTGCTCGCGCCGCCAGGCCTGCACCGCCTCCTCGAACTCCTGTTGCAGCAGGATAATCTGGCTCTTGTAGTGAGCCGCACGCTCGTAGTCGCGGGCCTGCCAGGCCTCCTCTTCCGCTGCCGTGAGTTCGTCAATGCGCTGTTTCATCTCACGCAGGGAAGGGGGCATGTTGAACACGTCCACCCGCAACTTGGCGGCCGCCTCGTCTATCAAGTCAATGGCTTTGTCGGGAAGCCGCCGCTCCGTCACGTAGCGGTGACTGAGGCGCACGGCTGCCTCCAGCGCCTCGTCCGAAATTTTGACGTTGTGGTGGGCCTCGTACCTGGGCCGCAGGCCGCGCAGCATTTCGACGGCGTCTTCGATGCTGGGTTCGTCCACGTAAACGGGCGCAAAACGGCGCTCCAAGGCGTGGTCCTTTTCGATGAAGTTGCGGTAGTCGTCCAGCGTGGTGGCACCGATGACCTGGAGTTCGCCGCGGGCCAGCATGGGCTTCATCATGTTGCTGGCGTCCAGCGCGCCCTGAGCGGCACCAGCGCCCACCAGGTTGTGCAACTCGTCAATGAAGAGGATGATCTCACCCTCGGCCATCGCAATTTCTTCCATGACGGCCTTCAGGCGCTCCTCGAACTCGCCCCGGAACTTGGAGCCGGCCACCATGGCGCCCAGGTCCAGCTCGATGATGCGCTTGCCGCGCAGGTGGTCGGGCACTTCTCCGGCCACGATGCGAAGGGCTAAGCCTTCCACAATGGCCGTCTTGCCCACGCCAGCCTCGCCGATGAGGACGGGATTATTCTTCGTGCGGCGAGCCAGCACGCGCATCACGCGGAGAATCTCTGCCTCGCGTCCGATGACCGGGTCCAGGCGCCCTTCGGCGGCCAATTTCGTAAGGTCGCGGCCGTACTTCTCCAGGGCCTGGTACTTGGTTTCGGCGTATGGGTCCGTAACTTTGCGTCCCCCGCGGATTTCGTCTATCGTGTCGTAGAGGTCGGATGTGCGCAGGTTGAACTCGGCGAACAGGCGCCCGATGGGCGACTGGCGCTGGTGCTCGGCCAGGCGGGCGATGCCCAGCAAAATGTGCTCGGTGGAAATGTACTCGTCGCCCAGGCGATCGGCCTCCTGGCTGACGATGGCCGCCAGTTGCTGAACGGCCGGTGTCACGTAAATCTGAGCCTGTGGTATTCCGCCAGCCATGCTGACGCGCGGTTGAGCGCGCAGAATTTCGTCCAGCCGGCGTTTCATGCGCTCGGTGTCCACGTCCAGGCGTTCCAAAATCTGACCTACCAGGCCGCCAGGTTGTTCCAGCAAGGCCAGCAGGATGTGCTCCACGTCCAGTTGAGTGTGCTGGTAGCGCAGGAGAATTTCCTGCGAGCGAGCAATGGCGTCTTGTGCGCGTTCGGTAAAACGGTTGAAATTCATAGTCTCCCTGTGCCGCAAAGCTTTGTGGTGCAAAATATTTCCTGTGGCTGAATTATAGTAAGGCAAGGGGAAAAGTCAAGCGGATACAGCTATTGAAGTGTGTACAAGTAATTAGGCTCCGCGTAGCGCACGGCGGGGTGATTAACCAGGGCCGTGAGTGTAGACAACTCCTGGCCCACGGGCACGCGCACCAGCCAGACGCCTTCCAGGACCTCCTCGACGGGCGTTGCACCGTAGGTGCCGAGCCACGCCTCCACCGAAGCCACTGTCACGCCCGGACGCAGGCCCACGAGCAACTCACCGGGTTTGAAGCCAGTGACCCGGTTGAGGGGTTGGGGAGCACCCGTGTAGGGAGTCTTGGTTGTGCGCCGGGCCATGCTCGTCAGGCGGGGGGCAACACTGGCCTGAACGGCGGCACCGGCGTTCACAAGGCCGGCGCCGAAGAAGTCGTCCTTGCCGGGGTCGCCCAAATCGGTGGCCGTGTTGATGATGATGGAGGCCACCTGACTGGCTGAGAGACTAGGATTTTTGCTCCAAATCAGGGCGGCCAGGCCGGAAACCAGCGGAGCCGCCTGGGAAGTGCCTGCTCCCACATTGTAGCCGAGCTTGGGAATACCGGCCATCGTGCGCGGATACGTGCTCCAGATCCAGTGGGTGACGGTGGAATCGGTCTGACTTTCGGGGTCACCACCCGGAGCAGCCACGTCCACATAGTCGCCAGCACTGCTGTAGGAGGCGTGCTGCTGCTGGTCGTCCACAGCCGCAACGGCCAACACTTCCGGAATAGCAGCCGGGTAGATCGTGGGGTTGTTATTTTTGTATTCATTTCCTGAAGCGGCAATCACCAACACGCCTTTGCTGCTGGCATACTGGATGGCATCACGAATCGTCTGGCTGTCATTCGGACCACCCAGGCTGAGGTTGATGATTTTGGCGCCGTTGTCGGCGGCGTAGCGAATGGCTTCGGCCACATCATCAACAGTGGCGGAGCCGGAGTTGTCGAAAACCTTCAACGGCATGATGAGGGCGTTCCAGCCCATGCCCGCAACCCCTTCGTTGTTGTTGGTCATGGCAGCCGCAATACCCGCCACGTGAGTTCCGTGGCCATCCTCGTCGTCGGGGTCGGAGTCGTCGTTCACGAAGTCGTAGCCGTTCACCAGCTTGCCCGCAAACTCCGGGTGGCCGCTGTCAATGCCGGTGTCAACGATGGCAATGATCACGTTGTCGCCCTTCGATTGTGCCCAGGCCGCTTCGGCGTTGACCATCTTCAAGTTCCACTGGTATGTTTGATACAACTCATCGTTGGGCACAGCCGTGGTGCCCGTGCCACTGCTGGCGCCGTTCTGGACGATGGGCAAGAAAATGTTCTTGAAAAGGGGCTGATAATTGAGGGTCACTTCCGAGATGCAGGCGCCATTCTTGCTGGTCACGCCAGGCGGGCGATCCTGGTTGATGAGAATGCGGTACTGAACATAGCGCGCTTTGGGCAGAATTTTCCCGTCGGCGTCACGGATGTTCTGGCCGGGAGCGTCGTACACGCCACCGGCACCGCCCACGCCGCTCCAGCGCGTCCAGCCGTTGGCCTCCACGTCGTCCATTGGCGGATTGGGGGTCGTTCCCAAGCGAGTTTGCAACACAAGGCTCGCGTCTGTCTGCGTGGCGGCCCACCACTGGATGTCGTACCACACCGCTTCGGCACCCGCATCGAAGACGGGAGAGATGTAGGTGCCCCGGGACTCACCCACGAATTCGGCTGAAAAGATGTCCCGGTTGATCTGACCGCCACTGTTCGGGTCATCGTAACGGTTATCGTCCCAAGCGACCACAAAGGGGTCGGCCAGCATGGTTGGGCGCCGCTGGCTGGCACCGGCTGGCAGGTAATCGGCGTAACCGTCACGATAAAGGCCCTTTTCCTCGTCGAAAATCGCTTGAAGGCGCTTCACGTTGTTGTTGACCATTCCCCAACCGACTGAATCGAGGTAGTTGAAGGATTCTTTGTCGAGGCGGCTGAAACTGGCGATGTGAATGTCGTAGTTGAGGTCATCGTAACTGCGACCATCGCTCCACCCCACGCGCACGGTAAACTCGTTGACGACTTTCACCGTGGGATCCCCTTGCCAGGTTTGCGTCTGATCATACGTGCGATCGGAATTGGGGCCCCAACAGGCTGCCTCTGAAAGGGGAGGCACAGCAACAGTCTGAACGTTGAAGTTCGTGACCGGGGTAAATGGCTGAATTTGGGGCTTGTTGGTGCTGAATTCAGGCTCCCGGAGACAATTGTTATCTCCATTGATGATTCTCGAGAAGACCACATTCGAGAACATCCAGCCGTAGAAGACATCAGCGTTGCCGTTGCGGTAATCCTGCCAAGCCACGTGAATGGCCGTCGTGCGCCACTCCACTGTGCAGTCTACTGAGGTGTTCTGGTCAATTTCCACCGTGTATTCCACTTCGATGAAAATGGGCACGGCATCCAAGGCGGGGTCTCGTTGGAGTGCCGTAGCGTCATCTGTGTTCATCTTCACATCAATGTCGAACGTGAACGGTTCCAGTGGGGGCGGTGAGGGGCGGCCGAAGACCACGAACACGTCGCCAGCATCGTTACGGGTGTCCTGCCAGGCCAGGTAGACCTCAGTCTCGGTGAGCGTGCTGCCACTGACGACGGCAATGGAAGGAGCACGCTGATCTTGCGTCGTGATGCTGGGGTCGTCGGTGACGAAGGCGTTGTCACTCCACGTCTGGCCACAGTCTGTGGAATACGCGAAGAAGATGTCGTCGTTGCCCTTGCGGCGATCCTGCCAGGCCAGGTAGATCACGCCATTGTCGTCCACGTCCACAGTAGGTTTGGTCTGAGGCGCCAGCGGGTCGTCGGTGAAGGTGTTGATGGGATTGCTGCCTGTTCCCACAGGGGGTTCCACCCACGTGACCCCGTCAGTCGAGTAGGCGTGCCAAATGTCAAAGGAACCCAGCCGATTGTCGGCCCAGAAGGCATGATAGCGCCCACAGGCTTCGTTGTAGATCACGACCGGGTCGAGTTGGCTCTGGCCGCTGTCAATGGGGTCCTGGTTGACGCGCACGGCGTTGCTCCACGTCTTCCCGTTGTCGGAAGAGCGGGCAAAGTAGATATCGCTGTCCAGCCCACCGTTGCGCCAATCTTCCCAAATGATGGCGATCTCATTGCCTGGCCCTTTGGTCAAGACAGGCTTGATTTGGGAAACGGTGTCCGTGATGGTTCGGGAGAGGGAATCCGTGTACGTTATCGGATTGACCCGGGTGTCGGGAAAATAGAGCGCTCGGTCGAACTCTGGCTCATCGAACTGCTGAGTGAGGTAAACGACATCGCCAGTCTGGCGGAAGAAGTCCGTCCAGAGGCCCAACTGGACAAGCCCTCGGGGATGGCTCAGGTCGAGGTTCGAGAACCCCTTCTGGAAATCCTCATGGGTGCTCTGGCGCCAGAAGTGGGTCGTGCGTACGGAGAAGAGTACGGGGCCTTCCACGTTGTTCTCCTCATCCCGCTCGACCACGAAGCCGTCCGGGTCAATGACGGCAAAAACCTGGTGGCCACCAGTGTTGGTGAAGACGGTGGTGAACCGGAGACTCCACTCTCCACCGGCTGGGACCCAGAAATACTGCACACCCCACGAAAACGTTGGAGTTCCTTTATAACCTGGCGGTGGTGGGGTGGGAGGATCAATGTAAAGGTCAACAAAGAAGTTGTTGCCCACCGGCACATCAGCATCGCCCTGGTTGGCGATGATGACTTCAATGGTAAACTCCTGGTCCACGTAGGGGTTGGACGGCAAGACGTTGATAGCCTTCACCACGAGATCAGGCTGCTGGAGGGCGGTTGTGTTCTGACCTCCTGAACTGGGGGCGCCCGGCATTGTGGTTGGCGTGGGGCGCGTTACAGGCCCCTGAGCCAGCGCAATGACAGCGCCGAACCAAGTGCTAACGACAACCAAGAAGACAACGAGCCACCAGACCAGCCGAGCACGCAGCTTGATCATGGTTTCACCTCAATGGTCTGACGTCACGCTTCGCGGAACAAGCGGCGGAGGCCAGCCACGATCAACAAAAGGAATCCAAAGCCGATTGCCCACAATAGTTCCTCGCCTCCTCCACCTGTTTCCGGCAGGCGCGTTACTGGGCCGGGTGGTGTTACGGTTACGTAGACCCCCGGTGTTGTTGTGATCAGAATGGGCGTAATGGGAAAGAGGGTCCCTGTCGGTGTAGGGGTGGCCGTCTGCGTCGGCGTGGGGGTGACGGAGCCCGTAGGTGTCGGACTCAAGAACGGTGTGTCGGTTGGTGGCGGCGGTGGCGGCGTATTCGTCGGTGATGGCGTCGTGGTGGGCGTAAAAGTTGGCGCTGTGGTGGGTGTGGCGCCCTGCGTCGGCGACGGGCCTGGGGTAGGCGTCTGAATTTGGACGAGTGGGAAGGCTATGTTGGTTTCCAGCCCGCCAAGCACGGTGACCAGGCGGCTTTCCCCCGCGATGGCCGCATACGAGGTTAGCGGCTCGATTT
>WFWG01000220.1 GCA_015491235.1 Ardenticatenaceae bacterium | reverse complement strand
GCTGGGCATGACGCGCAGCGAGTTCGTGGGCGTGGGCGAGGCCGCCGGCGAGGCCGTTGGCGCGGGCGTGGGAGAAGCCTGAAGGGAAGGGGAGCCGCACACCTCCTCAAAAGTCATAACGGGCGGGGCGGAAGCGCGACCTGGGGTTCCGCTCCCCCAGCGCCAGCCGTCCACGTCGCCGTTGCGCACCTTGTAGGCGCCCGCGCCGAGAGAACTGTACACCCACTCGCCCCGCTGCGGGTCGAGGTGCCAGTAGGACCAGTAGGTGCAAGGCCCCTGTCCCTGACACTGGCAGAAGCAGGGCTCAGCCGGGTACTGACACCCCTCCCCCTCGATGGCGCACACCATCAGCCCGCTTTCGACCGCCACCACTACGTCCAGGCCGCTGCGCCGCAGCAGTTCGGCGCCGCTGATTTCCGGCTCTTCAAAGGTAACACAGGCCACGCGCACGGTGCCGTCCCCGTGCTGCACCACCAGGCCGGCCCGGTTGGGGGCCTGAGCCGCTGAATCCGAGGCCCCCAACCAGGCCAGCATCACCAGGCCCAGCCAGAACGCTATCCAGAGCCGGAGACGTGGGCGCGCGCTCATCTTTCCTCCCATGCCGAACCGGAACGCCTCACGCGGCTGCCCGCTGGCGCCGGAGGGCCAAGCCGAACAGGAAGAGGGCTGCCCCCAGGCCCATCAACGCCCCCGCGTCCCAAGTGGAACCGCCTGTCGTTGGCAGAGTGGCCGGCGACGCCGCTTGTGGTGGATTGGCGGCCGGCACAACGGGCAGGTTCACGAACGTCACACCGGCAAGGGCCGGGACGGCCTGGGCCGTGGCCAGGAAGTTGTCACCGGGCACCTCTTTTTTCCACTGGAAGGCGCCACTCTCGGCCTGGAGGGCGCCCAGCGCTTGCTCCGGGTTGTTCCATGCGGCCAGGTCCTGACCGGCCGCCAGCAGCCCCTGGATGACCCATGCCGTGCTGTTGGCGTCCGTCTCGGTGCCGAAGTCGCTGGGCTTCTGGTAGGGGAAGCCGCCGTCCTCGTTCTGCTGGGTCCGCAGGAAGTCCAGGGCCCGCGTTACAGGCTCGCTTGTGGGGGACTCCCCGGCGGCCACCAGCGCCTGTATGACCAGCGCGGTGGTGTTGGTGTCGGACTGGCTGGCGCCGTCGAAGGACCAGCCGCCATCGTCGGCCTGGAGGGCTTTCAAGGCATCTACAGCGCCGGATGGAACGGGTTTCCCGGCATTCTTCAGGGCCAGCACCGCGAAGGCGTGGTCGGTCACGAGGCCCTTGAAGCGGCCGGTCCCCTCGTCATAGAGGGCCATCAGGTTGGCGATCAGGTTGACGCCCCCAAAGTTTGCCGGGTCCTGGCCAGTGGCGACCGCCGCCAGGATGATCTTCCCCAGCGCGCCGGCCGTCTCCAGGGAGCCAGCCTGGGAAGCAAGGTAGTCGAGCGGGGAAGGCGAGCCCCACGTGCTCACGTCTTCGCCGACGGAGACAGCCGCGAAGACGGCGTCGGCAGTGGCTCCGACGCTACTCCCCTCGCTGAAGCCATCGCTGAACCCGCCGTCAGCCTGCTGCTGGCCCTTGATCCACGTCACAGCGCGGTTCAAGTCGGCTTTCCCCTGGGCCAGGACGGGCAAAACGAAGAAACTCATCAACAAAACCACAAGAAGCCCAATTCTTGTAAAACGCTTCATTGTATTCCCTCCTTCGGTTGGCATAGTTAGCACAATGTCGAATGTAGATTTGCTCTCTAAATGTGAATCACCCGAAGGACCTGACAGGTTTCCAGAAAGGAACCTGTTGGGTCTCCGTGCTCCGCGCAAACGAAAACGCCTCCCCATCGCCGCCGGAGCCACAAACAAAAAGGCCTCCCCGGCGTTCAGGAAGGCGAGCAGTGCGCCAAAACGCTCCACTCCCTTTCCGCGAAGGGGTGCTGGAGCACAGCCGTGGCCGGCGACCTGGCTTAGGCGGTCAACGCCGCCATCACAGTTGCGGGACAGCGCCGGACTCTCACCGGACTTCCCCGAACCACGGCTGGGCCTCAACAACGTATTCGATTACGTCGTAAAGTATACGCTTTTTGTCCAGAGTGACAAACCCCACCCTCGAAAGTGGCGGTCCAAATTTGACCTACCTGAAACCGGCTTTCTTCTGTTCCCTCGGTTTTCGGAAAAGTCGCCAATTGTGATACAATTTGGAGCAGAAATGCGCGTTTCTTTGCCAAAACTCGGTTTGAGGAGGGAGCACACGCCACATGTCGCCGAAACCGGCCTATTCGGTTGTAGTACCTGTTTACAATGAAGAAGCCATCCTACCCGAGCTCTACCGTCGTTTGACGGACGTGATGGAAGGTTTAGGTGAACCCTACGAGATTCTCTTCGTCAACGACGGGAGCCGGGACCACTCTCTTCAGATCATGCACGCGCTCCACCGCCAAGACCCCCGCGTGAAGGTCATCAGTTTCTCGCGCAACTTTGGCCATCAGATGGCGATTACGGCGGGCCTCGATTATGCTCGCGGCGACGCGGTGGTCATCATTGATGCCGATCTGCAAGACCCCCCTGAAGTGATTCCAGACCTGGTGGCCAAGTGGAAGGAAGGGTACGAAGTCGTTTACGCCGTGCGAACCGAGCGCGAGGGGGAAACGTGGTTCAAGGAATTGACGGCCAAACTCTTCTACCGGCTGATTCGGCGCATTACCAACGTGGACATCCCCCTTGACACGGGCGACTTCCGCCTGATGGACCGCCAGGTGGTGGAGACACTGCGTGCCATGCGGGAACGTCACCGCTTCATGCGGGGCATGTCGTCGTGGGTAGGCTTCCGACAGACCGGCGTTCCCTACCGCCGCCAGGCGCGCTTTGCCGGTGAGACGAAGTACCCCTTCAACAAGATGCTCAAGTTCGCGCTGGACGGGATTACCAGTTTCAGCTACATGCCGTTGCAAATTGCCACGTATCTGGGCTTTGGCATCGCCGCCTTGAGCGCTCTGTTCATCGTCTTCGTCGTCATCGCGCGCCTTTCTGGGCTGCAAGCCTTTGCTGGACAGGCGACCACGCTGGTGGCGGTTCTCTTCCTGGGCGGCATTCAGCTTATATCCTTGGGAATTTTGGGGGAGTACGTGGGGCGAATCTACGAAGAAGTCAAGGAGCGCCCACTCTACATTGTCTCTAAAACGTGGGGCGTAGAAGGTCCTTCCGTCCCGCCCCACGCCCATGTCGTGGACGTCAGTGACAGCCGACGAATGCCAGCTACGGACAGAAAGGAAAAGCAAGAAAATGCTCCCCAACCACAGTAATTTTCATTAGCCATCTTGTCGAAACAAAGAGGGTTAATAAGCTGACGGAGAACTATGACGAACCGATTAAAAGACCGTGAGACGCCTTTACGCATTTTGCTTGTGGAGGACGACCAGGCAGCGGCCAAGCTGTACCGCTGGGTCCTGATGAATGAGGGCTATGAGGTCGTCCTGGCCCCATCGGGCGAGGAGGGCTATGCACTGGCCACGGAACGATCACCAGACCTCATTATCGTGGACGTCATGCTTCCCGGCATGGACGGCTACATGCTGTGCCGACAACTGCGCCAGAACATGGTGACTCGCTCCGTGCCTATTTTGATCGTCAGCGCTAAGTCTGACATCGTTGACAAGATCGCGGGCTTCGAGGCGGGCGCAGACGACTACCTGAGCAAGCCCTTTCATCCCGAGGAGCTCGTCCTGCGCGTGAAGGCCTTGCTGGCCCGCCTCCGCTCCTCTGCCCTTGCAGAGAGCCCCCTGTACAGCCGGGGAAGAATTATTGCTCTCTTCAGCAGCAAGGGAGGAGTGGGAAAGACGACCATTGCCGTCAACTTGGCTATTGCCCTCCACCAGAAAAGCAGCGGCAACGTGGTCCTGTTCGACGCCGACTTCTTCTTTGGAAATGTGGGCGTCTACCTGAACCTGCCTCCCTTTTACAGCATTTTGAACTTGATCTCCCACTTGAGCAATCCCAGTGCCATCTTGCTGGACCAGGTTCTCGTGCCCCATGCTTCTGGCATTCGGGTGCTGATGAGTCCCTACTATCCAGAAGAGGCGGAGTTGGTGGAAGCGTCCCACGTCAAGGACGTGCTTTCTTTCCTGAGTGAAACACACGACTACGTGGTGGTGGACTGTCAGGCCACTTACGACGAGCGGACACTGACAATTCTGGAGAACACCAACCTCATCGTGGTCGTCACAACGCCTGAGGTAGGAGCCATCAAGAACACGAGCCGCTTCTTGGAGCTGGCCGAGAAGTTGGGAATTCCGGACGAACGGTTGCAAATTCTGGTCAACCGGGCTGATTCGGATGTGGGAGTCAACGTTCGCGAAATTGAACGCACGCTGAAGCACCCCATTGCCTTTCAACTTCCCAGTGGAGGGCGAACGGTGGTGTTTAGCGTCAACCGGGGGGTGCCTCTGATTCTCGACAACCCGAACCATCCGTTTTCACAACAAATTGCAGCCATCGCCGAAAAGTTGATGACCATTCCACAACGCTTGACAGCCGAGTAAGTGAAACTATGCTTCCACAGAGTCACATTGCGTACACAGTGGCCGCTTTCCAACTTGCCGGAAAGCGAATACCGGCCCTGCGAAACGCCGACTACCGAGTTGTGGCTCTTGCGGCTATGGGGCCAGACTTGATTGACAAGCCGTTGGCCGCCCTGTACTTCTACCGCAAGTACAAGGCCGCCGTGCTCTTCGCCCACACGCTGCTGGCGCACCTGGCCGTTCTCCTGCTGGTCTGGCGGCGGAAGCCCGAGTGGTGGCCGTACGCCCTGGCCTTCGTGGGCCACGCGGTGGCCGACCGGCTCTGGTTCTTCCCCGACACCTTCTACTGGCCCTTCCGCGGCTGGCGGTTCCACGTGTGGCAGAAGGCCGGCAGCGAGCAAGAGGACATCCGCTGGGCGTACTGGTACGCCTTCACGCGCCGACCCGAACTGTGGGGGTGGGAAGTTGGGGGCCTGGTGGCTGGCCTCTGGTTCGTGCTGGCCAACCGCCTGTACGACATTCGTCGCCTGGTGGCCTTTCTGCGCACCGGGCGCATCGCGTAGAGAGGGGCTGCATGGCGCTTTTCCTGTTCCTGCTCGTATTGTTGCCGCTGCTGGTGTGGCTGCTGGTGCCGGTGGGCATCACGGGCTACTCGCTGCTCACCGCCTACACGCTCCCCAAACACTTCTGGGCCGTGGCCCGAGATCGGCAACGGCGCCGCAACCACGCGCTGGAGCACGCCACCGTTCACGTGCTGGAGGAGCGGGCCGGGCGTCCCCTTTCCCTCAGCGGCCTGGCCGAGAAAGATGGCTTCCTCCTGGTGGGCATCAACAACGCCGAGGAGGCACTGGACGCCGCACGGGAGGCACTGCGGCGGCTGCAAGGCGGGGAGCACCGGCTGGCCATTCACCCCCGGTGTGGCACCACGCTGGTGGCCGCCCAAGGCATCGCGGCTCTGACGGTGTTGGCGTTCCTGTTCCTCATGCCGCGACTCTTCTTCGTCGGCGTGCTGGTGGCGCTGGTGCTGGCCGCCTGGCTGGCCCGGCCGGTTTCCCTGGTGTTGCAACGGTTTGTCACCACCAGTACCGATTTGGACCACCTCCGGGTGGTGCGGGCCGAGGTGTTTCCGCCCCTCAACCCGCTGGCACTGCTGCTCCAACAGGGCGGACGCATCAAAATCTGCACCGCCGAGGAAAAACGGAAACCCCGCCAGCCCCCAAGGCCCACCAAGCGCTATCGGGCCTACTGAGGAGCGGCAAGGATGACAGGCGTTTATCCTCCTCTAGCCCTCTTGCTGGCTCGCCACACGGCCCTCTTACCGGCCGAATGTTTGATCGTGGGCGCGGGTGTCCACTTTCTCTACCGGCGCGGGCCGCACCTTGTGCCGCCACACCAAATCCTGGGCCTGGCTCCGACTTTCCTCGCCAACGCGCTGAACCGTCTGGGCTTGCCCTTCGAGCGCCACGTCGCCCCCGGAGGTGCGGCCGGCCTCGCCGCCATTACTCACGAACTGGCAGCCGGAACGCACGGCGTGCTGGTGCAAATGCCCGACGGCCTCTGGGAGGTGCTCGGCAAGGAAGCAGACACGTTCGTGCTGGACAACGGGCACAGCCGCCGAGCGGCGGACGCAGACACGCTTCGAGCAGAGTGGTTCCAGGCGGTGCCGGCCGGGGAGTGGTACTCCGTGGCGTGGCAGGAGGTTCCTCACCCGTCGGCTTCTTTGCTCCGCACGGGGTTGGTTGACAACGCCCACGCCATGCTCATCTCCAGCGGGGCCTGGCAGGGGGTGGACGGCATCGAGTTCTGGGGCGAGGACCTGGTCACCTGGCCGGACGAAGAGGCGTGGCCGGCCAGCGCCTCCGCCATGGCCGCTTACATTCGGAAAACAGGAGCGCTCTGGCGGTGCGCGCTGGCGAAAGCGCTGGAACAACTTACCCCTTCCTGGCCGACAGCGTTTCAGTGGCGTTCACGCCTGGAGGCGAGCATCGCCCTGTGGGCCGAAGTGGCCGACCACCTGGCCGACGCTGGAAGCCGCGCCGACACCGGGGCACTGCTGCGCGCCCGTTCGCGCGTTCTGCGCCTGGCCGCCGCCGAAAGCCGCTTCTGGGGACACGTGCTCGACGCGCTGGAACGCCCCGGCGGCCCCACAGCACACAACCAGATGTGATACCAATTGGGTTTACAAGTGCCATGTATTCACCGGCATGGCCCGGTTTTCTTACCACGGATTTCACAGATTTCACGGATTGAAGAAATTTCCTTTTAGCACACGGTGCCGAGGCACCGTGCTGGAATTCGGCAAGAGGCGCGTAAGGAGGCGTTAAGGTGCGACGCACTTTCAAAGTGCGTCGCACCTTTGCCTCTCATCCTGTTGGCGGCGCCGAGCCGTATCTCTGCTCAAGCCGCTGGCATGGCACGCCATCGCCCCACGTTTTCAGGATGAACACCAGGATTGAAACATGGTGTTCGAGAATGCAATTAGTATGAGGCAAAGCGCTCACGATGAGATACGACCACGGCTGGACGGACGACTTCACCATTGAAGAGCTTTCTCCCGCGTGGCCCCCGGCAACGCCCCCCGTGTCCGCGGCGCCCCGAAAGCGCTCGGGGTGTGGCTGGAGGGGCTGTCTCACCATTGTGTTGTTGATCCTGGTGGTGCTCGGGGTAAGCGGAGCCCTCTCCTCCTGGGTCTTCTGGCGCGCTGTGGTGGCCCGCGGGCCGGTTCACGTGCTCATTTTGGGCACGGACGAGCGGCCGGGTGAGGCTGGCCCCTTCCGCTCCGATACCATGATCCTGGCCCGCTTCGACCCCCGCCAGCGGCGCGTGGCCCTGCTCTCCATCCCGCGTGATTTGTGGGTTCCCATTCCGGGCGTGGGCGAGAACCGCATCAACGCGGCCCACTTCTTCGGCGGGCCTCTGCTGGCCAAGGAGACTGTCGCCATCCTGTTCGACGTGCCCGTTCATTATTACGTCAAGATAAACTTCGACGGCTTCGTGCGCATTGTGGACGCAATGGGCGGCATTGAAGTCGAAGTGCCCGAGACGCTCCTCGATACGAACTACCCCACGCCGGACTACGGTGTCACCACCGTCCGCATTGAGGCTGGCCGTCAACACATGGACGGGGAGACGGCCCTCATCTACGCGCGCTCCCGTTATAGCACCAGCGACTTCGATCGCGCCAGGCGCCAGCAACAAATTCTGGCTGCCATGCAGGCCAAACTCCGGCAGCCGAGCACGTGGGTCAAACTGCCTGCCGTGGCGCGTGCGGTGCTGGAGAGCGTGAAGACGGACATGCCCCCCCAAGAGTGGGCCATTTTGGGCCTGATCGCGTGGCGGGCGGGGGAGATCGAGCGCTACGCCATCGGCCCCAACCAGGTCACTCCGTCCACCACGCCCAACGGAGCAGCCGTGCTCATACCCAACTGGGATGCCATTCGGGGCGTGCTGGCCGAGTTCCAGAAGTAAGCGGCACCGGCGAGCCGAGCCGTTAAAACAAGGCGTGGCGCATGACTTTGCCGATCAACGTGCGGGGCAAGGTCTCGCGCAGGGCGATTTCGGCCGGAACGAGGTGGGGCGGCAGGCGCCGCTCCAGCCATCCGCGGAG
>WFWG01000219.1 GCA_015491235.1 Ardenticatenaceae bacterium | reverse complement strand
GCAGGCGACGCGGCGGCGGGTTGCTGGCGAACGCCAGGCGAGCGCGCAACATGCTCGTCGGCATCCCACGTGGGGATATCCAGCGTCCTGCGTCACGCCGAGCACCACGGCAAAAGTCGGGTGGGCCTCTGACACACTTCCAACCACACCGGTCCTCCCTCTGGTGTCCTGAGTGTTTCAACTCGTGGGATTTGTTCCAGTATGCTCTAAAACGCCTTTTTGTCCAGAGCAGGAGGCTGGCGGCATTATTCTCTGCCCACTTGGAGCTATCTGTCTTTTCCGACCTCTTCCCAAGCCGCAAAAGGTTGCTCAAAAGCCTCCCTTAGTGTATCATTCTGCCGGGAAGTCATGCGCAGACTTTATCCCAAAAACGAGGTGACGTATGCGCTTTCACGTGGGACCACCGCCAGAAACACCAATCCCAAAGGACGAACCGTGGCGGCCAATTCGTGAGCCTGGGCCGATTTTAGTGCAAATTTTGGCCCTTCCGGTTGCCCTGGTCACCCTGTTCTTTTTGTTTCTACTCTGGGGGCTGGTGCCGGTGTCGAACGTGCGCGGTGAGATTGTGGGCATCAGTGGATTGTTGGGCGCTCTTGGAGTTGGCCTAGCGGTCATCGCTTTCCACGAATTGCTTCACGCCCTCGTAATGCCTGGAGGATGGTGGTCGGACAGGGTGCTCATTGGCTTTTGGCCCCAGCGCCTGCTCTTCTACGCTCACTATGACGGAGTCATGTCGCGCAACCGCTTCCTGGCCGTCCTGCTGGCTCCCTTTCTCGTTCTCTCATTAGGACCCATCGGGCTTGCCTGGAGCATGGCAGCCGGCGGCAGCATCTCGTCCTGGTTTCTCACCGTATCCTTTGCCGTTTCCCTCTTCAACGGACTGGCCTCGTGTGGCGACTTGTTAGGTGTTATGCTCATCGGGGCCCAAGTGCCTCGCAAGGCCCTGGTGCGAAATCGAGGGTGGCATACCTTCTGGCGCCCTCGCCGTGCGGACGTGGAGGTTTCCCCCTATGCCCGGTAACCTCGGACCCGGCCTGCTGGCCGACCGCTTCAACACGCTCTTCTACGATCCGGAAGCCCACGCTGTGGTGGTGCTCGACCGTCGGCACTACCCCTTTGAACGCCGGTATGAGGTCTGTCGCACACTGGAGGAAGTGGTCCATGCCATCGAAGCCATGATTGTTCAGGGAGGGCCGCCGCTGGCCTACGTGGCTGGCCTGGGGTTGGCCCTGCTCGCCCACCAGGTGCGCGAGCGCGGGTCCACTGACCAGGTCGTGGCGCTCCGCCAGGCGGCTGAACGCCTGCTGGCCACGCGCCCTACCGCCGACGACCTGCACCACATTGTGCCAGAAGCCCTCCGGCGCGGTCTGGCGGCGATCGAGCGAGGGGAGTCGGCCCACGCGGCCATCCTGGAGTACGTCAACGGCGAAATCGAGCGGGGCAACCGCGTGGCCGAAGCATGTGGCCGCCACGCCGCCGCGCTGCTGGCTAACGGGGACCGTATTCTTACGCACTGCTATCCTGGCGCTGCCCTCAATTACATGCTCTACTACGCCCAGCAAGGCGGAAAGGCCCTCGAACTTATCGCTTGTGAGACGCGCCCCTATTTCCAGGGAGCGCGCTTGACGGCCAGTCAGGCGGTAGAAATTGGGATTCCGGTGACGGTCATCACTGACGGCATGGCGGCCTTTCTCATGTCTCAGGGTCGGGTGACCAAATATGTGACGGCCGCCGACCGCATTGCCTTGGACGGCTCCATTGCCAACAAGGTGGGGACCTTTGAGCACGCTATTGCGGCGCACTACCACACCATTCCCTTCTACGTGTTGGGTTACGACGGGCCAGACCCGCACACGTCCACAGGCGCCGACATTCCGGTCGAAATGCGCGACCCTGCCGAAGTGCTGGAGTGTGGTGGACGGCCCACGGCTGTGGCGGGCGTCTCAGCCCTCTACCCGGCTTTTGACATCACCCCGCCTGACCTCATTACCGCTATCGTAACTGAACGGGGAGTTTTCCGCCCGGCCGACATGCGCGCGTACTGGGAACACACTTCGCAGAGGGACAACAAATCCATCAGGTGAGGAGAAAGTGCCGGTGAAGCTCTCAATCATCATCCCGGTTTACAACGAAGAGGCCACGCTGCGGGAGGTGTTGCGCCGCGTGCGAGCTGTCAACCTGAATGGCATCGAAAAGGAAATCCTGGTGGTGGACGATGGTTCCACCGACAACTCGCCTCACATTCTGCGGGAAGAGGCCCAGCACGGAGACATTCGGGCCTTTTACCACCCGGTCAACCGGGGCAAAGGCGCTGCCATTCGCACAGCCCTTGACCACGCTACCGGCAACATCGTGCTCATCCAGGACGCCGACCTGGAGTACGACCCACGCGAGTATCCGGTGCTCATTCAGCCCATCTTGGAAGGGCGAGCCGACGTGGTTTACGGCAGCCGGTTCCTGGGCGGGCCCCGCAAGGCCATGCTCTTCTGGCACATGGTGGGCAACAAGCTCCTCACGTTTGTGACCAATCTCCTGTACGACACCATCTTGAGCGACATGGAGACGTGCTACAAGGTCTTTCGCGCCGAGGTGATCAAACCGCTCAAGCTGCGCTCGCGTCGCTTCGAGTTCGAGCCGGAGGTAACGGCCAAAGTCCTCAAGCGGGGCATCCGCATCTACGAGGTCCCCATCAGTTACACAGGACGTGAATATCACGAGGGCAAGAAAATCACGTGGAAAGACGGATTCATTGCCCTCTGGACATTGATCAAATATCGCTTTGTGGACTAATACCAATTGGGCGTGGAAATGGCATGAGGTCACGTACACCTTCGGAGACCTCGGAGGCGAGCGCATGAACGGGTGCGGCGCCGCCGTACGAAAATAGAGAAATTGTGGCGTGCCGGGGCGGCGAAGCCGCCCCGGCACGCCACAATTTCTTTCCCCTTTTGGGTGGGTG
>WFWG01000218.1 GCA_015491235.1 Ardenticatenaceae bacterium | reverse complement strand
GGTTAGTGGCTCCCAGGTCTTCCAGCCACCAGCGCCCGTCGCGCCATTCCACGCAAGCGTGGTGCCCTGAGGTGGACGTGTCCGCCACCACGATGTCGTTGTCCAGGTCGCGGCCAATGGTGGTGACCGTCTGGAGAGGAAAGACGCGCCCGGGTGTCAGGCCGCTGCTTTCCCCGTCCACCACCACCAGGTGTGCTGCGCTCACCTCGGCTGTCGGGGATGCGGAGGTCTCGCGGCCCTGGAGGTCCCGCCAGACCAGCCAGGCCACCAGGCCCACGAAGGCGTAGAGCAGGGCCAGCAAGCCCATGCGGGCGGCGAAGATCAGGAGCGTGAGCGTGCTTTCTGCCATGCTTCCGGAAGCTCGAAGGTCATCTCGAAGTGAGCGATGCGGATGCGGTCCCCGTGGTGCAGCACCCACTCACTTTCCACCCGCTGGTCGTTCACCCAGGTGCCGTTGGTGCTCCCCAAGTCGGCAAGGACGTAGGCCCCCTGGCGCAGCTTGATGTGGGCGTGGCGTCGGCTGACGTCCCCACTTTCCAAAATGATGTCGTTGTCCATGCTGCGCCCGATGGTCACGAACGGCTTGTCCAGGGGAATCACCCGCTCGCCCAAGCGCAGGCGAGCACCACCGACAGCGGTGGAGGTGGCCTCGACGGGACGTGTGAGGGCCACGGTGTGATCTTGAAGGGCCCGGTCCTCCAGTGAAGCTTTGACGTCTACTCGCCCCCGTGGTACAATTTCGTCCGCCTCCAGGAGAATCTCAGGCCGTCCAAGCAGGAGCAGGTCGCGCTTTTCGGCCAACTCACACAAATAGTCGGCCAACTCGCGCTCCAGCGTGCCCCGGTATGGCTCGAAAGCTTGCACGTCGGCCGGGTTGAGGCGCACCACGTAGCGGTTGGGGGCCAGCGGCTTGCCGGCGGGGGAGAGCACACGCCCGTCTTCCATTGCTCGGCCTAACTGTTTCGCGATGTCGGCTGGTTCTAACTGCCCGCCAAGGAACTGAAAGAAGGGCCGCTCGAGCAGGCGTTCGATTTGCTCTTCGAGGGACTGCCACCGGTTCTGGGTCATGGAAAATCAGCCGCCGTTTATGAATCAGATGACAACTCTGCGTGCGCGCACGTTGTCCAAAGTCCAACTTCGTGCCAGCGAGATTATAGTGGGGTCTCAGCGGGTGTCAACTGGGAGAAAGGGGATGTGGCTTCCCCTCGGTTTTCCTTGAGGAGGCAGTCATGACTGTGAGGCGCATTTCGGAACAGGTGTCTGTAGCGATTGGGCCGTTCTTCTCCTGGCAAACGATTAAAGTGTTGTTCAAGTTGCGTGTGGTGGCCCTGCTGTTGTTCGCGGCTGTGGCGGGCGCCTTTCTGGGAGCGGGAGGCTGGCCAGGGTTGACGAATTTGCTTGTTCTCATTGTCGTTGGAGGATTGGGTGCCGCTGGCTCGTCAGCCATCAACGAATACTTGGAACGCGACCAGGATGCCCTGATGCGCCGCACCAGCCACCGCCCGTTAGTAGTAGGGGTCTTCCCATTTCCCGGCTGGATACCCGTGTTGGGCGCGGCCATGATTGGGGTTCCGTCGGCCGTGGTGGCGCTCTGGAACCCGGCGCTGGCGTTCTTTGTGCTGCTAGGCGCCTTCATTTACGTGGTCATCTACACCATCTGGCTCAAGCCCCGCACGCTGCTCAACATCGTCATCGGCGGGGCGGCCGGCAGCGCAGCCGTGATGAGCGGTGGAGCTGCCGTGGGCGCCTGGACCGACCCGGGCGTCATCGTCCTGGCCCTGTTGGTGTTCCTGTGGACGCCCATTCACTTCTGGAGCCTGGCACTGGCCTGTCGCGACGACTACAGCCGGGCAGGAGTGCCCATGCTGCCGGTGCACACCACACCCCGTCAGGCTGCCCTGTGGGGACTGCTCCACGGGGGGGGCGCTGCTTTGGCCGGGCTTATGCTCGCTGTTCACCCCGCGCTGGGGTGGCTGTATAGTCTGTTGGCCCTGGTGGGGACGGTACTGCTCATCGGCCAGGGAGTACGTCTGGTGCGCCGGCCAGACCGTGCCAACGCCTGGTTGGTCTTCCACACGTCGAATGCCTATTTGAGCTTGATTTTGTTGGCCGTTTGTGTGGACACGCTCCTTCCCCTGTGAGGGGACACGCTCGGTTGTCGTCATCTCCAACCGAGCCTCAATCTGAGGAGGATGGCATGCGCTTCAAGGTTGTTCTCGAACCCAGCGATGAAGGTGGGTATACTGTATATGTGCCCGCTCTTCCCGGCTGTATTAGTGAAGGAGATACGAAGAAGCATTGAAGAACATTCGAGAAGCTATCGAATTGTACCTTGAGCCTGTAGAAGACGATCTTGTCCCCACAATGGGGGAGAAGGCTATCGTCCAGGAGATTGAGTTGCTATAACCAGGGGACGCATTGCCCAACAGCGACCCAACCAAATAAGCCAACGGAGGCTTTCTTCGGAGCAGGAGGGAGACAATGCGAGTGCGCAAGGAACCCGGATTGACGTTCGACGATGTGCTGCTGATTCCCCGCCGCTCGCCGGTGCGGTCTCGCCGGGACGTGGACACGTCCAGCGTGCTGGTGGAGGGCATTCGGCTGCACATCCCCATTCTCAGCGCCAACATGGACACGGTGACCGAGTCCGAAATGGCCATCACTATGGCCCGCCTGGGGGGCCTGGGAATCATCCACCGCTTCATGAGCATTGAGCGGCAGGTGGCGGAAGTGGCGCGCGTCAAGCGGGCCGAGAACCTGGTCGTTGAGAACCCCTACACCATCTCGCCCGACACCACGGTGGCCGAAGCCCGCCGCCTGATGGAGGAGTGGGACAGCGGCGGCCTGCTGGTCAGCGACGCCGAGGGGCACTTGTTGGGCATCCTCACCACGCGGGACGTGCTCTTCGAGGACGACGAGACCAGGCCCGTGCGAGAGGTGATGACACCCCGGGAGCGCCTGGTCACGGCGCCGCCCGGCACCACGCTCGAAGAAGCCCGCCGTATTCTGCACCGCGCGCGGGTGGAAAAGTTGCCCCTCGTGACCGATGACAACCGCATTGCCGGCCTCATCACGGCGAAGGACATCGTCAAGCGAGAACGCTACCCGCACGCCACCAAGGACCAGAAGGGCCGCCTGCGCGTGGGGGCGGCCATTGGCGTGAAGGCGGGCGAACTGGAGCGGGCCGCCGCCTTGGTGGAAGCCGACGCCGACGTGCTGGTGCTGGACATCGCCCACGGCCACAGCGACAACGCCATCGAGATGCTGCGTCGCCTGCGCCGCGAGTTTGGGGACACTGTGAAAATCATCGCCGGCAACGTGGCCACCGCTCAGGGTGTCTACGACCTGGCCGAGGCCGGCGCCGACGCCGTCAAGGTGGGCGTGGGACCCGGCTCCATCTGCATCACCCGCGTGGTAACCGGCTTCGGCGTGCCCCAGTTGAGCGCCATCATCGAGTGCGCCCAGGCCGCACGGGAGGTCAACGTGCCCATCATCGCCGACGGCGGCATCCGCACGTCAGGCGACCTGACGAAGGCACTGGCCGCCGGTGCCCAGACGGTGATGATTGGCGGTCTCTTCGCGGGCACGCGCGAAAGCCCCGGCTTCATTGTGCAGCGCAACGGCCGGCGCTACAAGCTGGTGCGCGGCATGGCCAGCCTGACGGCCAACATGAGCCGTCAGGACAACGTTGAACTTGACCCGGAGCAGATCGTGCCAGAGGGTGTGGAGGCTATGGTGCCCTACCGGGGCAGCGTGGTGGAAATCGTGAACCAACTCGTGGGCGGGTTGCGCAGCGGCATGAGCTACGCGGGTGCCTACACCATTCCCGAACTCCAGGACAACGCCGAGTTCGTCCCCATCACGCTGGCCGGGCTTCAGGAGAGCAAGCCGCACGACGTGGAACTCATTTGAAGCTTTGAAGCCAAGGGGGTGGCGCACTTTCCAAACTGTGCCTGGAGAGAAAAGGATTCGGAAAGCGGGGCGGCTTCGTCGCCCCGCTTTTGGCAGTTTGGGCTGATTGGGAGCGGGGGTGCCGGGGGGAACCCCCTGCCGGGAGGCACCAGGGCTTTCCGTTTTATCCAACAACTT
>WFWG01000217.1 GCA_015491235.1 Ardenticatenaceae bacterium | reverse complement strand
CCCCCGATCACCGCGGCCGGCGTGGCCGCTCCTTCGCCGACTCGTTTGCCGCCCGTCACTCCCACGGCCACGGCGACGCTTCACCTTCCCGCTCCCACCTCGACGCCCGCTGCCCCTGTCCGCTTCGCCGTCATCGGCGACTTCGGCCTGGCCAGCCCGGCGGCCGAAGCGGTGGCCGGGCTGGTTGCCTCCTGGAAACCGGACTTCATCGTCACCGTCGGGGACAACAACTATCCCAGCGGCTCCGAACAGACCTTCGACCAGAACGTGATGGCGTACTACGGGGAGTACGTGCGCGCCGAGCGCTTCTTCCCCGCGCTGGGCAACCACGATTGGGGAAATTACACCGTGGAGACGTTGCCTTTCCCCAACTTCTTCCCCTACCTGCCGGGAAACAAACGGTACTACGATTTGGTGGTAGGGCCGGTCCACATCTTCGTGCTGGACAGCGACCCCCGCGAGCCTGACGGGGTCACGCCAGAATCCAAACAGGGGCAGTGGCTCAGGGAAGGGCTGCGCACGTCCACCGCGGCCTGGCAAGTGGTGGCCTTTCACCACGCGCCCTATTCGTCGGGCCGACACGGCAACGTGCAGTGGATGCAGTGGCCCTTTGCCGAGTGGGGCGCCGACCTGGTGCTCAGCGGGCATGACCACACCTACGAGCGCATTCACCGTGACGGCATTGTGTACATCGTGAACGGCCTGGGGGGAGCGCCCCGCTACGACTTCCGCCACCAGGCGGAAGGGAGCGTGGTGAAGTACAACGCCCAACACGGCGCGCTCCTCGTTGTGGCCACAGCGGCGGACATCAGCGGCACGTTTTTCACCGTTGACGGCGTGCTCGTTGACCGGTTCACCCGCGCCAGAAGCTTCCTCCCCCTTGTGCTGGCCGCTGCGCCGTGAGCAAAGCACGGGGATTTACAACACCGTTTTAGAGGTCGGTGTGATCATAAAGAGGGCAAAGAGGCAAAGGACGAATGCCAGGGGACGTATAATCGCTTGGTCATACTTCCTCAACAGCTCTAGTAATGCCCACACGCCTTCCAACAGCCACCAACAGTTCTCCGTCTTCCACTCTTTCCACGTCCGCTATCACGAACTGGCCCGCTGACAAAAAGCGGCGCAGCGGTGTGGCCGTGCAGAAGCGGTTGCGGGCCATCGGGTCCGGTATCCTGTTCGCCCGCTCCAGCAGGGCCGCTCGCGCCTCGGCGAAGTGCCGTTCGGCGGCCAAGTGATAGCCCGCCCCGTGCTCAATCAACGCTAGAAGGACCAAGCAGGCCACCCGGCGGCGTCCTTCTTCCGACCGCTCCAGTTCGGCCAGGGCCTGGACAACTGCCTCCTCAGCCAATGCGTGCTGGCCTTCCAGCAGGTGCAGATGAGCCTTCAGGATGAGCACGGCTGCCCGGTATCGCCGTCCCCCTTCGAGCGCTTGGAGTGGTTCGAGTTGCTCACACCAGTGGCGCACCGCTGCCGAGTCCTCCTGAAGACATGCCGTGTATCCCAACACGAGGCCGACTTCCACCTGAGCGGTGAGGTTATGGGCTTCGGCACTCACGTTCCACGCACGGGTAGCCCACAGCCTGGCATGAGCGATCTCCCCCATTTGCGCGTACAGGTGGGCGGCCCGTCCGGCCAGCCAAGCCCGGAGCTCCTGAGCACCAACCATCTCGGCAATAGCCTGAGCTTGGCGCACGTGGCGAATGGCTGCTTCATAGTCCCCCAGGGCGCGCTCCACGTTTGCCAGGTTGCCCAAAGCCAGTGCCCTGATGGGACTCGGCGGCCTTTCCGGAATGAGCGAGAGCGCCACTTGGGCGTGTTCGCGGGCTGACCAGTCGGCTCCCATAAACGTGTACACGCTGCACAAATTGAGGTGATCCAGCCGCTGCCATTCCGGATACCCCTCGTCCAGCGCCAGGGCGCGCTCGTGATAGTCGCAGGCCGCCGCATACTGCCCCTGAAGATCGTAACTGCTCCCCAACAAGCGTAGCGCCTGCGCGCGCAGTCGCCTTTCATCTCCGGCCAGAGTGAGCGCTGCCTGGGCCCACTTGACAGCCTCGTTCAGCTTGCCTTCCCGCTGGGCGACCCAACAGAGTCGGGCACAGACTTCACTTTGTACAGCAGTGTCGTTCAGGTCTTGGGCAATCCGAAAGGCTCGGCACAAGTTCTCGCGCTGCGCCAGCCGACATGCCATCAAATCATACACCCGATCGCCGCGCAGGCGCAACGTGAGCTCCCGCTGGCGGCACTCCGGATCGGGCGCCAAGTGGAGCAAAACCGCCCAGGCCATTTCGTAGGCTTGGCGGGCCACCGCCCACTGGCCGGCCGATTCGGCCTCTTCAGCCAGACACTCGGCGGCCTGAACAACGCGGCGGCCGAACGCCTCGATCTCAGGCGCACGCCGGTTCTGGGACAATGCCAACAGAGGCATGAGGTGATCCTGCACGGCATTGAGCACAGACGACGCGGAAGAGGCGGTGCCCTCTTCCTGCCGGATGAGGTCGGCCGGCGGAAGCCCTAACTCTTCCTGCCAAAGGTGAGCATAGCGCCGGTAAGCCGCCTGCGCCTTGGCGGGGCGGTTCAAAGCCAGGTTGAGTCGCACAAGAGCCCTGTGGCCCGATTCCTGGTACGGTTCCGCTTCCACCAGCCGGTGGGCCCACACCAGCGCTGTTTCGGGTTGGCCGATCTGCTCGTATCCGGTGACCAGCCATTCCAGCGCCAGCACGTAGCGTTCGTGGTAGAACGCCCGTGGCGCTGCACACCACTCGGCCTCCACGTCGGCCAGCAGCGGTCCCCGATAGAGCTGGACGGCCTGCTGAAGGTCGAGCAACACGTCTTCAGGGGCCGCCTGGCGCAAGGTGGGTTCCTCCAACCAGAGGGTCAAGTCTTCGAAGGCCGCCACGTCAATCCAGCACCCCGGCGGAGGAGACCAGCGGACCGTGTGGCGCGTGAGGTGCAAGCCAGGCGTCAGGCACCCGTCCCCCACCTGGCGGAAGCGCCAGAGCAGGGTGTTGAGCGCCCGCCGGGCCTGTGCGTCCTCCACTTCGGGCCAGAAGGCACCGGCCACCTGCCAGCGTGTCAACACGTGATCCCGGTGAAGCACGAAGTAGCCGAGCAGCGCCCGCAGGGTTGGTGAGCGGAGAAGATCGTGCAAGGGGGCCCCATTCACCGTCACGTCCAGTTGCCCAAAGCAACGAATGCGCAGCCAGCTCATGCACCCAGATTCCAACGGAAGGGCTTTTCGGCATCTTGGTGTGATAGTCGTGTGATAGAGAGAGTGTACCATTGAACGCAAAAGGAGCAAGGAGAGCCGCCTGTCATTCAATCAATACAAAGGAGGTCATAACAATGTTTCGAGAAAAGATAGCACTTTGTGTTGTAAGCTTGATCTCTGTAGCACTTTTTCTTAGCCTTGGAACATCTGTTCCCGTCCGGGCAAAAGGGGCTGCTCTTGCCTTTCAAAATGAAATTCTTGGGATAGGATTCTTTGACTTGCCTGACGATACAGCCGTTGTCCAAGATCAGTACTTGAGCACTGCCTACGGTGTTACCGTGGTTGACGCAAAGAGAAGTCTGTTGACACGGGTGGAATGGCTCCATGAGACATCCCCGACTGAAATGAACCAAGTTGTTTGGAAGTTTACAGAAAGCTTTCCGGGAATTCAAATACATCGTTCCCGCACCTTCGTTGCCGGTTATGAAGCGGTACTTCTCTGGCCAGTTCCCGGTCAGGTAGAGACAGCCACTGCCTTTGTTCTGGCAAATGGACGGCTGTATCGGATTTTTTACAACACTGAGGATGAGATGGGTTTGAAGGTTTTCCGGTCGCTCACATTCTTTCCGCCAAAAGGTGACCTCACGGCACTTGGTCTCCGTCGAGCCGAAGATGCTTTGTACGACTCTCCCCCTTGGCACTGGCAAATAGACCCAAGAAAACCTTCTAGCGAACCCTCCAAGGCTTCCCGCTCGGAATTGCCTGGCCCTCAACCACAAGCCTACACACCACCAGGTTGTGTGGATTTTCCTACGTCGAAGTTCCTGCAGACACAATGGGCGTGGAACGCAAACGGAACCGGTACCGGGTATCCACAAGGATGGTCCAAAGCAGGACCAAGTTATTTTGGCGAAAACTTACATGTAGGATGCGACCGGCCCACCAAGCTAAACGACCACTTTGCTTTAGATCATCCGCTAAAAGAGTGGGATATCGTCTATCCCCCTGCAGCTGGCACAGTTCTTTATGCTGGCTGGGCAGGAGGGGGATGGAGCGGCTTGGGAAGAGTCGTTATTGTTGACCTGGGTGACGGATATTGGGCCATGGCCGCTCATTTGAGGGGAGTAAATGTAACAGCAGGACAATCTGTGGGTATTAGTACAGTAATTGGCTGGGCTGGAGGTAGCGGAAATGGTCAAGATAACTATTTGCCTATCCACTTGCACCAAGGTTTATACAAAGATGCGAACCTTGCCACCTGGGCTGGAGGAATCTATGGCGGACACAGCGCACAACCCGTTAAAGTGCATTACTTCGGGAACGGGGGAGGCGACTATTGGTATATTGACCGGTATCAGTGGATGAGTTGGTAATACAAGAAACCAAGAACGTTCGAAAACTCAGACACAGTGGCGATTTGGATAGTAGCCTTGATAGAAATTCGCTCATAACCACCATTCCGAGGGAAGAAGGAATATGGGATTGCGCTTATCGAACCATATTCCTCTTCCTCGGAGTGGTCAAATTCTCAGCACGGAAGGTTTCTGAACACTCTTCGAAGGAGGTCTCTCTATGCCAAGACGCCTTCTGCTCATTGTCGGAATTGCTCTTCTGCTGACAGGATGCGCTGGAGCAGAAACAGAAAACGCAAAAGCCGCTGCACGCACGCCAACGCTCGTAGCCACACCTTCTGTTGAATCCCTGTTGGGCATGTCCCCATCTCCAGCGACGCCTACACCGCCAGCAGAGGTGAAGCCCGGCCCGCCACCAGGGTACAAAACACCCACACCAGCCCCTACGTCGACCGTGCCGTCGTCCGTTCCCTCCACGGACTGGAAGGAAATTGTGTTGCCGCCGCCCGAAGGCATTGAGCAATTCGTACCAGCAGACGTCTTTGTACCGACAGTCATGCTGACCATACCCGAACAGTGGACATATCAGCGCCATCCGGGGGCCTACTTTGTGTACGCCGGTCCACCCTCTAGCCCTCTGGTTCTGAACATTGGGGTTGAAATGCCTTTCCTGGAGTGGCAGGAACCTGTTCCGCAAACCTTCGACGAATTTGCAAAAAGGCTGGTTGAAGTGTACAAGCGCGCTTACAGGATTACCGACACGCGCGTTGAGCGCGTTATCGTTGGGGAGCGGGAAAGTATGGCGATTTTCCCTTTCAGCGAAGTATGTGCAGATGTTTTCGTTCCCTGGTCCGAACGATATGACGTTGTCTATCGTTTTGTGCTTCTGCGCCCCCTGTGTACCCCGGAAGGAGCCGAATTGGTAGAAGTAGGACAACGCATTCTAGAAAACATTCACTTCGATCTTTCTCCCCAGACAAATTAATGCTCGACCACACAGATTTTTTGTGTAAATCCGTGTGGGCGTTTATCAACAAAAATTAGGGACATATCCTTCAATTGCGCGCAAAACGCGCAATTGAAGGATATGTCGTTAGGCTTTTTCGGCGCAATAGAGAATTTTTCTCTGTCGGCGTTTTACCAAAAATCACTGTGGTCGAGTACTAATTCGCTCATATTGGCATAGGTGACAAACGACACCCATTAACAGCCTTGTTTGGCTGTGTTCTCCAATATGTATGAGCGGTCCAAATTCGAGGAGGAAGTAGGCAATGCGCTGGAAGCTCTCTGTGCTCAAATTGGCAGGATGGGGGTTTGTGCTGGTTCTGGTGGTGAGCGTTATGGCAGGACCATCATGGGCTCAGGCAAGAGGGTATCGGCTTCCGTGGCAGTACTGCCTCTTGCAGAAAGTTCTACAGGGATGGGGGGAATCTCCCAGCCACAATACCACCCAGATGTGGTATGCGTACGATTTCGGCCTATCTGAGGGTGCTCCGGTGCGGGCGGCCAAGGCGGGAACGGTGGCATTCGTGCAGAGCGGACAGACCGTGTGTGGAGGGTACGAATATCGTAATAATGTCAACTACTGGACTTATTGTACTCCCCACCTGCACTTTCAGCGGCAAGGACGGGGAGGCTGGATCACGAACTCTCAGGCGGTTTACTTTGATGAGTATCCGGGTCAGCAACTGCAGCGGGGGTCGTGGTATCAATCTCAGAACGACTGGCCTGGGG
>WFWG01000216.1 GCA_015491235.1 Ardenticatenaceae bacterium | reverse complement strand
CCACTACTACGTGGTGCTCAGCCGCGCCGACCGTCGTCCGGAGGCCGAGGTGTGGCCCATTCGCCTGCAAGAGCCCCTGCCGGTAGTGCCTGTGCCCTTGCTGTCCCCCGACCCGGATGTCTCGTTGGACCTTGGGGCCGCACTGCGGACCGTCTACGACAGCGCTGGCTACGACCTGGACGTGGACTACACCGCCGACCCCTTTCCCACCTTGGAGGGGGAAGATGCCGTTTGGGCGGCCCAACTCTTGCGGGAAAAAGGAGCCTGTTGACGGTGATACGAGAAGCCAAATGAGCAGACGTGAAGGGTGCAGCGAGATTATTTTATTTTGGCCATCATGCCTCCCCGCCGTCTCGACTTTTGAACCTCGGTGATTTTGCTTCCACGGACAGTGGCATTTGACCCCTCGACAGAAACGTGGTAGCATATCACTTGCATCCCATTGGGGGGGATAGGGAAGCTGTTGGAAGAAGAAAGGGGAAAACAAAATGAGCCAACGGGAGCGCATTCAACTTGACGTTCAGGGCATGACGTGCGAGAGTTGTGCTCAACATGTAGCGCAAGCGCTTCAAAGTGTGCCCGGCGTGATACAGGTTCACGTGCCGGGCTGGGAAGCCGCCCGCGCAGAGGTCGTCGCCGAAGCTGGCGTGTCCGACGAGGCGCTCACCCGTGCGGTGGCTGAGGCTGGCTACCGCGCCACAGTCCGTGCCCGCCGCCTTCTTGAGCCGAACGGAGGGAGGCAGCGGGGTGGCGACGCCTCTTACGATCTTCTCGTGATCGGTGGCGGATCGGCCGGGTTTGCAGCCGCCATTCGGGCTGCCGAAGAAGGTGCGCGCGTGCTGATAGTCAACAAAGGGCCCATTGGCGGCACATGTGTTAACGTGGGGTGTGTGCCCTCCAAGGCCCTTATTCGCGCCCTGGAGGCTTACCATCGCGCAGGCGAACGCCGCTACGCTGGTGTTCACACCGTGCCTGGCGCCCTGCACTGGCACCGCGTCGTGGCGCAAAAAGACCAGCTCGTGGCAGAACTCCGTCAGGCCAAATACGTGGACGTGCTGGCAGCTTACCCACAGATTACCTACTTGGAGGGCGAAGCCCGACTGGTGGGAAGCGCGCACGTTGAGGTCAACGGCACGACGTATACACCCTCGAAGGTCATCGTGGCGACCGGCGCGAGCCCTTGGGCACCACCCATTCCTGGCCTGGCCGAGGCCGGTTACCTGACCAGCACAACGGCCATGACCACGCGCGAGTTGCCTCGCTCCATGATTGTTCTGGGAGCTAACGCGGTGGGGCTCGAACTGGCCCAAGTTTTTGCTCGCGCGGGTGTGGCCGTCACAGTGATCGAGTTGCTGGACCGCGTTGCTCCCTTCGAGGACGAGGAGATCAGTGCGGAGTTGGCCCGTCACTTGGCTGACGAAGGGCTGACGCTGGTCACTGGGGCGAATACCCAGCAGGTCGAGCGGGATGCGGAAGGATACCGCCTGCACGTCCGACTTCAGGACGGCACCCAAGTCACCTTCACGGCCGAGCGCCTGCTCGTGGCCACAGGGCGCCGGCCCAACACTGCCGGATTGGGCTTGGAAGCGGCCGGCGTGGACGTTGACCGCCGAGGCGCTATCCAAGTCAACGAATACGCGCAAACGACCAACGCCGACATCTTCGCCGCGGGCGACTGTGCTGCGCTGCCCCAGTTCGTCTACGTGGCCGCCCACAGCGGCACCGTAGCCGCTGAGAACGCGCTCCTGGGACTGCACCGCCGGCTCGACCTGGAGGCACTACCCCGCGTCACCTTTACCGATCCGCAAGTTGCCTCGGCTGGGCTGACAGAGCGAGAGGCCCGCGAGCAGGGCTACGATGTGCGGGTGAGCGTGCTGCCGCTGGAGCACGTGCCCAAGGCGCTGGCCGCGAGGGACACCCGAGGCCTCATCAAGCTGGTGGCCGACGGCGCGACCGATCGCCTGTTGGGTGCTCACATTGTGGCCCCCGACGCCAGTGAAGTCATCCAGATTGCCGTGCTGGCCATGAAAGCCAGCGTGACCGTCACGCAGCTTGCCGGAATGCTCTTCCCTTACCTGACGCTGGCGGAAGGCCTCAAGCTGGCCGCCCAAACGTTCGAGAAGGACGTGGCCAAACTCAGTTGCTGTGCGGGGTAAGGAGCCGTGAAGAGACTCGACGCTGAAAGGAGGATGCTGACGATGTCCGCCGAGAAACCCGCTCTCCAGGGCAATCCCGGAACCCGTTGGGGGCTGGGCGGTGGGCTGCTTGCCAGCCTTTGCTGCTTGGGCCCCACCGTGGCCGCTCTGCTCGGGCTCACCGGGGCCACGTTTCTGTTCAGCTTGCTCAAATATCGCCCCTACTTCCTGGCGTTGGGCCTGATCTTCATGGGGGCCGGAGTTGGCCTGGCACTGCGCCGCAGCCGCCAGGTCTGCGACGTAGCCCAGCACCGGCGCAACCTGTGGATGTTCCCGAGCGTGGCGCTGCTGAGCTTCGGGGTCAGCTACGTGCTGTTGACCTACGTCACGCCCACCCTGGTGTACCGCTCGCTGACGCCTGCGGCGTCAGTGGGCCAACCGACACAGGACGCCACTGCGGCCCCACAGCCAGCAGGTGTGACCGGCATTTCAGCACCCGACGAGGAAGGAGGTGGCGCGGCCCGCTCTCAGCCGGCGATGACTGTGCCCACAGTCGAAGCAGCCCCTGCGGGCGCCGCGTCCCAGGAGCCTGAAGCGCCGGCAGGTGTTTCGGCTCGCCCGCGTCGCGCCACGTTGGCCATTGAAGGCATGACCTGAAGTGGCTGTGCGGCTGCCGTGCGCAGCATTTTGTTCCAACAGCCGGGTGTCCTCGACGCACAGATTGATTGGGTCAAGGGGGATGGTTGGGTCGTCTACGATCCCACGCAAGTAACGGCAGAAGCGCTCGCTGAGGCCGTTTCCGCCTATTACCCCACCAAGGTGGTGGAAGACCAATGGGTAGAGCCGTAAGGGGCTACCGCACACACACAACCACGTCGTCCACCAGCAGGCGTGTGGCGCCCCCTAGCCCGTCGTTTTTGGCGCCGAAGTAGATGTACACGGTGCGGCCAGCGAAGGCCGACAGGTCGGCCTGGAAGAACTGCCAGTCCGCCGCGCTGGTCAGTGTGGAGAGGAGGAGTTTGGCAATTGTGCCGTTGCTGTTCAGCACGGCGATGTACTGTTTGTCGTTGCCAGGCGATGGGTCTGTTTCCGGCAGGTACCAGAGGGAAAGTGTAACTTGTTTGTTGGCCGGCAGTGTCACCGGCTGGCGAGCTGAAACCCAGATCGTTCGTCCGGGTCGCTGACCACTGTCCAAGCCCACTTGAAGGCTGCGCACCCCATTGTGGGGGCGAGCTACATAGCTGGCCCGCGAGCGTTGCCACCCGCTGTCAGTTTCCATGTCGCCGTTCGCCAACTGGTTCACGCAAGCGGGTACAGCCGGTGTAGCCGTAGGCCCGGGTGTCGCGGTGGGCACCGCGATGGAGGTGGGCGTCGGAACCGGCGCGGCTGTGCTGCGCCCAGCCAGCACAAGCGGCATGTACGCAAAAGCAACCGGCGTGAACGCGGACGGTGTTGGGGTGGCAGGAGAGGGCGTCGTGGGCGGCGGGTAGGGCGGCGGCGTTGCCGTTCGCGTCGCCGTCGGCGAGGGCGTGAAGGTCGGAGTGGGCGTGGGACCGGGCACGGTGAACGTGTGCGTGTGCTCGCCGCTGGTTCCGTCGGCCTTATACCCCACAACCTGAAGAGTATGTTCGCCGGGGAGCAACCCAGATGGGTCGAGCGTCAGGCTGAAGGGCGGCAGACCGTCGGCGTCGTGAAGCTGGCCGTCCACCAACAGTTCCACCCGCACGACTGAGGGGCTCACCGTCGGATTGATAGTCACCGTCTCCGTCACCACAGCACCGTTGGGCGGCGAGAGGAAGTTGACCTCTGCTGGCAGGGTTTGCATTGTGTCCCAGATGGCCTGGCGGATGGCTGGCAGGCGGGCGTAGGCATAGTCGCCGGGACAAACGGTGGTGCCGTTAGCGTCCCGGTGTCCCAGCACGCCATAGGGAAACCACTTGTTCACGAAGAAACCCGGCTCCAGCGGGTGAATGCCATAGCGGTTTGCACGGTAGGCCAAGAATCGAGTCAAGCTCGCTTCAGCCGCAGCAGGAAGCCGTATCCCACCCGACGAGTGGAAGTTCCCCAGCACGGAAATGCCCAGGCTTCCGTAGTTGTACCCATAAACATGGCCGCCCACTACCAGCTTGCCGTCCACCTCGCCGCCGTAGCGTCCCTCGTAGATGCGCCCCTGCTGATCCACCACGAAGTTGTAGCCGATGTCCCCCCACCTGCGCGTGACGGCGTGGTAGTAGTAGATGGCCCGCACAGCAGCGGCTGGGTCGGGAATATTGTTGGAGCCGGCCGTGTGGTGAATGAAGATTTTTTTGGGGGCCCGGTACTCGCGCGGCCAGATCTCGCGCCCCCGACTGTCGAAGCGCAGCGACTCATCGGCCCCCCACTGGGCGCGCGAGATGATCACCGGCTCCCCCGAAGCTGTGGCACGAGCAAACGTGGTGGCCGAAGGCCCCTGCCGCGTGTCCAAGTAAGTGACTTTTAGGTTCTGGAAGAGGGGGGCTGGCGCCGTGCCGGCGGCCGTGATGCGCACTTGAAACCAGCGCCCCGTACTGATGAAGATTCCAGACCCGGTGGCCTCGGCGAAGTCGGGCTGATCCAATCCCTCAATGTCGAGCGTCTCCCACGCCGTCCAAGTAACGCCGTCTGGGCTGGTGCGCACTTCCAGCACGGCCTCCACGTCCGGCGGGAGGGGCGTTTCCCACGTGACCCCTAGCGCGATGAACTCGAAGTCGGCCTGTACTGGCGGCGACTCGTAGAAGGCCGGCTCGGCGGAGGCAATCGCCAGCCCGCGGGCGTAGGGAACGAACCCGTACACCCTGGTGGCTGCAAAGCCCTCCGCAGCGGGCTGCCACGTGCCCACCTTCGTGCTGGGTGGCGTTTGGGCGAAACCGGAGAGGTTGAAGGTGTGAAGTGCGAGAAACACCATGCCGAAAATGAGGATTGCCGTGATGTGATGTCTGGAGACGCGCATTTTCTGCCACCTGCTCGCCAGATTATTCCACCAAAGCGGGAAAGGACCCGGGGCCTTTGCCCTCTATCGTAGAGCACAAACATGCACGCAGGATATACGGGAAGTCCCAGTTGGATGAAAATTCTTAAAGCAGTGAAGCGAGGGCTGGTTGAAAAACACCCGCGAGGAGCAGGAACGCCGCTAGAGGCCCGTTACACGGCTGGAAACGGTGCGACACGGTTTCGATGTGGCATTATCAGGGTGGGAAGGGATCACGCACCAGCGGGCAGGTGCTACACCGGAAGGAGCCGCCCAACTTGATGATCTCGTCGTACTCCAATTCCACCACTTCCAGACCCCGCTCCCGCAGGACAGCGTTAATCCGCTCCTGACGCACGTCGCTGACGACGGTCTCGGGGGAGAGGGAGAGGACATTTGTAGCCAGCTCGAATTGTTCCTGGGCGGTGACTTCGATGAGATGATGACGCCCTCGCACGAGGTTCAGCGAGGCTGCTTCCATGGCGGGAGGATAGACCAGGGCCGTGTTTTGGCCCACCAGGTTGAAGACCACGTCCAGGTGGAGATAGGGGGGCTTCAAGTAGAGGGGCACAATCTCGAAGCGGTCTCCAAAGTGCTCTTTAAGCCAACGAACGCCGTCAGGGTTGGTGCGAATGCTCTGCCCCACGTAGAGGGTGTGACCGTCGAGGAGCACGTCGCCCCCTTCCACGATGCCCTTGGTTACCCGCAGGACCGGGTTTTCCATCGTCTGGACCAGTGGCTCCAGCGCCAGGGGCTCGTTTTGACGGATGGGTTCCTTCATGGCGCACATCACGAAGGTGTCGTGAATGACGAGGGCCACGTCGCGGGTGAAGACCTGCTCTGGGGAGTCGTCCCGCCGGGGCACCCAGCGCACATCCACGCCACGTCGGAGGAGCACGTCAACGAACTGTTCATGCTGTCGGACGAGCACGTCTGTGCGGGGCGGAGCGACGCGAAAGTAGTGAGCCTGTGTTTCGTTGATGGGAGGGTGAAGTCGAAAGTGGTCCACGGGGCCAACCAGCACAGACTGAAGCGCGCCGACTTCGGAGTCAACGAAGACTCGCACAGGGCCTCCTCACTCCGCGTTGCGGTTCTTCACGTATTTGTCCAGAAATTCGGCCACCTTGGGGTACGCATCCAGCCGGTTCTTGAGCTTGGCGAGGCCGTGCCCCTCGTCCTCGTAGACCAGGTATTCGACCGGCACGCCGCGCTCTCGCAGCGCCCGCACGATCTGTTCGGCCTCGCCCACGGGCACGCGGGGGTCGTTGGCGCCGTGGATAACCATAAGCGGAGCGCGAATGCGATCCACGTGGTTGATGGGCGAAATGGACTCCAGGAACTCCCGGTCGTGTTCCAGGGAGCCGTATTCTTTCTCGCGCAGCTTGCGCCGCCACGGCCCGGTATTCTCAAGGAAGGTGACGAAGTTGGCGATTCCCACGATGTCCACACCTGCGGCCCACAGGTCCGGGTACGTGACCAGGCAGGCCAGCACCATGAAGCCCCCGTAGCTGCCGCCTGTCAAAGCGATGCGCCGTGGGTCTGCTCCCCCTTCAGTGACCAGCCAGTCGTAGGCAGCTTTGATGTCGGCCACGGCGTCCATGCGCTTGTAGACGTCATCCAGGTGGGTGTACGTGCGCCCGTATCCAGTGCTGCCCCGCACGTTGGGCGCGAAGACGGCATAACCGTGCTGGACGAGGAACTGCGTCACGGCGTTAAAGGTGGGACGCCGTTGGGATTCGGGGCCGCCGTGAATGTCAATCACAACAGGATAGGGCGGACTTGTGTTGGGCGGACGATAGTAGAGGGCTGGAATGAGGAGGTCGTCAAAGGAGCGATAGCGCACCAACTCGGGCTCCACCAGGGCCGATTCCGGGAGGCCAGCACGCGCGCTGCGAGTCCACTGGGTGGCCCTTCGCGCTTCCGGCTCCACAACCCACACGTCCATAGGTCGCGTGGGAGTGGTCACGGTGAGGGCAAAGCGACAGCGGGCCTCGGTAGGCGCAAAGCGCAGGCCGCCAGCGACGCCCCGGGGCAAGCCGGAAACGGGGACGACTTCCTGCCGGGACAGGTCGCGGACCTCCAGTTCGCTCCACCCCTCGACGTTGGTCAGCATGGCCAGCCAGCGCCCGTCCGGGCTGATGGCCAGGTCCTCGCGGTCCCAGGAAAGCTCTTCCAGGAAGCGCAAAGTGCGGGTGTGCAGGTCGAAGAAGGCCAGGTTCAGGAACTCGCGTCCCTCGTCACTCAGCAAAAAGAAGCCGCTGGCGTCGGGCAACGGGCTGACGTTCAGGTAGCGCGCCTCGTCCGTGTGGGGGGTCAGGTGGACGGACTCACCCGTCCGGGTGTCGAGCAAGTAGAGGGTGTTATTGGTGTTGCTGGTGGACTGCCCGACGATCATGTGGCGGCTGTCGGGCAGCCAGGCCGCCACGTAATTCCATCCCTCGCCGGTGAAGACGCGGCGCACGTCGTCCGGCCGTTCCACGTCCAGCACGTACACGTTCAGTTGGGCGATGTGGTCACGGTTGGCGGTGAAGGCCACCGTGCGGCCATCGGGCGCCCAGTCGGCCAGGATGTGCTTGCGGTCCGGCATGTGAGCCAAGGGGCGCACGAAAGTACCCTCGTCATCCATGAGGGAAAGTTGGTCCATTTCGTTGCCCCCGTGATCCTGCCCGAAGAGGAGCAGGCGACGGCGCGGGTTGTAGCGCACGAAGGTCACCCGGTCGTCGTCAAAGGAGCGCTGGTCGGGCCAACGTTGAGGACCGTCGAGGGTCCAGACCTGGCTCGTGCCGGTAATGTCGGTCAGGAAGGCCAGGCGTTGACCATCAGGCGCCAGTGTCCCCCCAAAAGCATTGCGCACGCTGAGGTATCGTCTGAATTCGACCATGAACGCTCTGCTCCGATTGTTGTATTGTTCTGCTCAATTGCGTTTGGTAACGTCTCCTGCTCACAGAAGTGGTGCGGCGCCGCACATGTTCATGCGCTCGCCTCCGAGTCTCCGAAGGAGTACGTGACCTCATGCCATT
>WFWG01000215.1 GCA_015491235.1 Ardenticatenaceae bacterium | reverse complement strand
GAACCCAGCTCAAGGTGGAGTCCGTCCTCGCACGAGCATTTGTTCTGGCGTGGGAGAAGGCTAGGATCGGGAGAGAAGCCCCTTCACCTTCTGCGAGCGCCGCTGCGGTAACGTCTCGTACATCACCCATGCCACCACGATGCCGGACAGGGCCGTCAGCCAGGCAATGGCAGCGATGGCCCAGTTCAGCCCCAGCACGTCAGCCAGCAGGCCGGAAAGCAACGCGCCCAGGGCGTAGCCGCCGTCTCGCCACAGCCGGTAAACGCCCACCGCCGAGGCGCGCCATTGCGGGTGGGCCACGTCGCTCACGGCGGCCAGCAGCGTGGGGTAGACCAGTGCCGTTCCCAGACCCATGAGAGCAGCCGCTCCCACCCAAGCTTTGAACCCCCGGGTGAGCACCACCAGCGCAATGCCCACCGCCTGCACCCACAGTCCACCAGCAATCATCCACTTGCGGCCTAAGCGGTCGCTGAGGGCGCCGGTGACCAACTGGCTTACTCCCCACACGCCGGGATAGACGGCTGCTACGACGCCGATGCGCCCCACGTCCAAGCCGGCGCCGGCCAGGAAAAGGGGCAGCAGGCCCCACACCATGCCGTCGTTGAGGTTGTTCACCATTCCCGCCTGGCTGGCCGCAAACAGGGCGCGGTCCTTCCAACTGGTGATGAGCAACACCTGCGCGAAGGAGGGGGGAGCATTGGCCGGCGAACTCTCCGGCGCCACCCCCAAATTCCTGATCTCCGCTTCCACGTGGCCGCGAGTCTCCCGAACGAAGAAAAGCGAGAGCAACAACCCCAACAGGGCAAAGGCCACTCCCAGGTAGAAGGGGTGAGGACGCAATGCGTAGACCGAGGCAATGTAACCGGTTGCCAGGGCCGCCAAGGAAACGGCCACATAGCCGGAGAACTCATTGAGCCCCATTGCCAGCCCACGCCGCTGTGGGCCCACCAAGTCAATCTTCATGATCACCGTGGTGGACCAGCACAGCCCTTGGTTGACGCCGAGCAGCACGTTGGCCAACACCACCCACCCCCAACTGGGGGCCAAAATGATGAGGAACGGCACCGGCAGGCCCACGAGCCACCCAGCCACCAACAGCCGCTTGCGCCCGATGCGGTCTGACAGCCCGCCAGCCATCAGGTTGGCCAGGGCCTTCACCACGCCGAAGCTGACGATGAACGAAAGGGTCACCGTCTTTGAGAGCAGGCCAAATTCTTGTTCCGCAATGAGGGGAACCACGGTCCGCTCCAGGCCGACCATGGCTCCCACAAAGGCGTTTACCAGAACCAGCAGGGCAAACTGGCGCCAGTTGGCCCGCAGCCCCAAAACGACGCGCTGTTCGCCTGTTTTCATCGTCAATTCCCGTTCCCCCCGTCCACCGCAATGGCCGGCTCGTAGGGGCCGCCGTTTTGGGCCCAATGATACAACAGGGAGTCCACGTCCTCAAGCGTCAGGGCGCGCCGGTCGGCCAAGGCCTTGATGTGGGCGGTGATTTGCCTGATGGTGGCCTCGTCCAGGTCGAGGCCCAACTGTTCGGCCCGGTGGCGCACGGCGTTCCAGCCGGTGAGCCGGTGGGCGATGTGAATGTAGCGCGTCAGGCCGAAGTCCTCCGGGCGCAGGATTTCATAAGTGGACGGGTTGTTCAGAATGGCCTTGGCGTGAATGCCGGCCTTGTGGGTGAAGGCGGCGAAGCCGGTGATGTAATTGTTGAAGGGGATGTCCACGCCCACCAGGTCGGCCACCAGGCGGTCAATTTGGGGCAACAGCTTCAGGTTGTACTTGGCAACCAGACCAGGGTCAATGGCGTAGAGCCGCGCAATCAATCCTCCCAGCGGCGTGATGCCGTTGCGCTCGCCGATGCCCAGCACGCTGGTGTCCACGTGGGTGGCGCCGGCCTCCAGGGCCATGTAGGCGTTGGCCACCGCACAGCCACTGTCGTTGTGGCCGTGAAACTCGATGTCGCAGGAAACCCGCGAGCGCAGCTCCCGCACCAGGTTGTACACTTGGAGAGGTGTCGCCACCCCCACCGTGTCGGCAATGCCAACCCGGTTGACGCCCAGCCTGTCAACGGCCTCGTACACCCGGAAGAGGTCTTCAGGCTCGGAGCGGAACGTGTCCTCGGTGCTGAAGCGCACCTCCACGTTCTGGGACTTCAGGTAGGAGACCACTTCCTGGGCCATTTCGATGATTTCGTCCACCGACTTGCCGTGGCTGAACTGGCGCAAGTAAGAGGACGTGCCAATCACCACGTCCACGCCGTCCACGCCTGTGTCCACGGCCCGTTTGGCGTCCTCCAGCGTGCAGCGCGTGTGGGTGAGGATTTTGGCGCGCAAGCCCAGTTTGACAATGGCGCGGATGTCCGCCTCGCTCTGGGGCGAGGCACACGGGGATGTCAGCTCGAGATATTCGACGCCGAACTCGTCGAGCAGACGGGCAATTTCGATTTTCTGTTCCGTGGTGAAGAAAGCGTTGACGAACTGTTCTCCCTCCCTCAATGTAGATTCGATAATCGCGTACTCTCGGATCGGCATACCTCTCCCTCCTTTTTCAGTGATCAGTTGTCAGTAATCAGTCATCAGTGACAAACTGCTTACTTCTCACTGATGACTGCTTACTGATCACTGCTTACTGGCCATCGGTCACCGACAAGAGAACAGCGCGCAGCACTTCGATGCTCCGCAAATACTCCTCAACCTCAACGTGCTCGTCGGGCGTGTGGTCCAGGCGCGAGTCCCCCGGCCCGTAAGCCAGAATGGGACACCGCCACACCGGACCGACCACGTTCATGTCGCTGGTGCCGGTCTTCAGCTTGAAGCGGGGCTTGCCGCCCGCCTGGCGAATGGCGTGCAGGAAGGCCCGCGCCAGCGGCGTGCGGCGGTCGGCCACGAAGGCCGGCTCGCACCCCCGAAAGGCCAGCCGGCCGCCGTTGGGGTTGAGGGCTTGCAAGTCACGCTTGAGCGTGCCGGGCGGAAGGTCCGGCGGCAGGCGGAACCCAAAGGTGGCCCGGACGACGTCCTCGTCCCCCTCGCGGCGCGTCTCGATGTGGCGCAGGCTGGGCTGGAGTTGGTAAAACGCGCCCTCGCGCCCCTCGTTGAAGCAGTTGGCGTAGGCCACCACGGCGTTCCAGTAGTTGACGGCGTGCTCGGCCACGGCCCGTCCGGGGCCGGCGGTGTGGGCCGTGGGCTGGCGGCACTCGTAGTCGAGCAGCAGGCGCCCCTTGTAGCCCAGGGTAACGGCGTCCCAGCCGCTCGGCTCGCCGATGATACAGAAGTCGGGACGGTACTGCCCGGCCACGTGGCGCGCCCCCTTTGACGTGGCGGCCTCCTCCTCCACGGCGCCCACCACCACGACCTGCCAGCCGGGCAACTCGCCCACATCCGAGGCGGCCATCACGAAGGCAGCCAGCGGCCCCTTGGCGTCCACGGCGCCCCGCCCGTAGAGCCGGCCGTCGCGGAATTCGGGCCTCGGGCCACCGGGCACCGTGTCAATGTGGCCCAGCAGCACGATCTGGCGTGGCCCCTCACCCAACACGCCCACGGCGTTGCCCGCTTCGTCCACGTAAGCTTGGAACCCCAGCTCGCGCATCTGGCCCACCAGCCAGTTGACGGCCTCGGCCTCTTCGCCGCTGGGGCTGGGAATGGTCACCAGCCCGTGGAGCAGTTCAACCGCGTCCATTGCCCCCCTCCCCTTCCAGTTGACGGATTTGCCCGATCACCGTCTCAACCGCCCGCTGCCAATCGGCCTCCTCAATCACGAGGGGCGGCAACAGGCGAAGCACCGTTGGCCCGGCCGGCAGGGCCAGCACGCCAGCTTCCTGGAGCGCGCGCAACAAAGGGGTCACCCGCCGGCGCAACTCCACGCCGATCATCAGACCCAACCCGCGCACCTCCCGCACGAGGGGCGCGTCAGCCAGTTCCTTCCGCAGCGTCTCCAAAGCCCACGCCCCCAGTCGGGCCGCGCGGGCGGGCAACTGAGCCTGTTCCAGAACATCCAGCGTGGCCAAGCTGGCCGCGCAGGCCAGGGGATTGCCGCCGAAGGTGGAGCCGTGAGCACCGGCCGGCAACGCACCCACGCGCGGCCCGACGGCCACAGCCCCCATCGGCACCCCGGCCGCAATGCCCTTGGCGAGCGCCAGCAGGTCGGGCACCACGCCGTAGTGGTGGAAGGCAAACCAGCGGCCCGTGCGCCCAAAGCCGGTCTGCACCTCGTCGAAGATGAGCAGCGCGCCGCGCTCGTCGCACAGGGCCCGCAGGCCGGCCAGATAGTCGGGAGTAGCGGGCCGAACGCCCCCTTCGCCCTGCACCGGCTCCACGATGACGGCCGCCGTCCGGTCGGAGATGGCCTGCTCGGCCGCCGCCAGGTCGTTGAAGGGCACGTGGGTGACCTCGGGAAGCAGCGGCTCGAAGGGACGGCGGTACTTGGGCTCCCAGGTGACGCTCAGCGCGCCCAGCGTGCGACCGTGAAAGCCGCGCATGGCGGCCACGAAGCCGGGGCGGCCGGTAACCAGACGGGCAAACTTGAGGGCCGCCTCCACGGCCTCGGCGCCGCTGTTGCAGAGGAAGAAGCGCGGAAAGCCGGTCACGCGGGCCAGGGCCTCGAGCAACTCGGCCCGCACGTCGTTCCCGAAGGTGCCCGGGCAGGCAATCAGGCGGGCGGCCTGCTCGGAGAGGGCGCGCGCGATGGCCGGGTGGGCGTGGCCGAGAATGGCCGCCCCGTGGCCGCCGATACAGTCAATGTACGTGCGGCCCTCGGCGTCCCACACGCGGGCCCCCTCGCCGCGCACTAGCGTCAGGCCCCGCAGGGCGTAGACACCTGCGCCCAAGTTCGCCTCGACCGCCAGCGGATCCCGGTCACCCATTTTCCCGCTCCCTTCTGTGGGAAGTAACACTCGATTCACGCCGATTTACACAAAAATCAGCGCGATCGTTTATCATCAAACAAGAGAATATTTCTTTCAATGGCGCGCGAAGCGCGCCATTGAAAGAAATATCAGTAGGTTTTATCGGTGCAATAGAGAATTTTCTCTGTTTGGCATTTTGCCCAGAATTCACTGTGGTCGAGTCGCAATCACGGTGCCCTCGCCGGCCAGCGCCGAACGCACCGGTTGTTTGGCCGCGCTGGGACCAATGACAACCCGGCGCACGCCACCGTCCAGGGCCTCTCGCGCGGCCAGCAGCTTCAGGCGCATACGCCCCTGAGCGTACTGCTCGATGGCCGCCTCGACCTCGGCCCGCGCCAGGCGAGGAATCAGGCTGGCCGGGTCGTCGGGCTGGCGCAACAGGCCGGGCGCGCCGGTGAGCAGCAGCAGCGTCTCGGCCCCCAGGGCGGCGGCGATGGCCGCGGCCGCCCGGTCGCCGTCCACGTTGATGATCTCGTGCTCCGTGCTGATGGCCGGCGGGCACACCACGGGCGCATAGCCGGCCCCCAGCAGCAAGCGCAGCAAGTCGGCGTTGACCCGCGCCACCGTGCCGGTGTAGTCGTCCCGCAGGACCATGCGCCGCCCGTTTTGCACCACGCGAATGACCTTCTTGCGCGGCCCTTCCAACAGCCGGCCGTCCAGGCCGGAGAGGCCCACAGCGTTCACCCCGCGCGCCTGGAGCCCCTCGACGGCCAGCTTGTTCACCTCGCCGGCGTAGACCATCGTGAAAATGATGGCCGTCTGGCGGTCCGTCCGGCGGCTGGTGTAGCCGGAAACCGAGGTGACGAACTGGGGCGGGTGCCCAAGGGCCGTGGCCACCTCGTTGGTGCGCGCCGACCCGCCGTGGACCAGCACCCAGCGCTCCCCGGCGTGCCACAGGTCGGCCAGGTCGTCCAGCACCGGCTCCAGCGCGTTTCCTTCTCCACCGCCAACTTTGACAACCAGCATCGTTTTCTCCCTCACCTGATGTGGTTAAATGGGGTGCAATCCCAGGAATTCCAGCCCGGCCCGCTCGTCCCACCCCTGGGCCACGTTCAGGGCCTGGACGGCGCTGCCGGCCGCGCCCTTCATCAAGTTGTCCAGGGCACTGATGACCACCACGCGCCGGCCGTGGTCGTCCACTTCCCAGCCCACGTCGCAGAAGTTGGTGCCCGCCAGAATTTTGGGCTCCGGGTAACGGTAGATGCCCGTGCGGTCCCGCACCAGGCGCACGAAGGGCTCCTGGCCGTAGGCCGCGCGGTAGAGTTGCCACAGGTCCCGGTCGGTCACGTCGCGGTTCAGGAAGGCGTGGGCTGTGGCCAGCACACCCCGCACCATTTCGATGGCCGTGGCCGAGAAGAAGAGTTGGTCGGGCGAGAGGCCCAGTTCCTGGCAAATTTCGGCCTGGTGGCGGTGGCCCACGGGCGCAAAGGAGCGCACGGCGCCGGAGCGCTCGGGGTGGTGTGAAGCGGCGGAAGCCCGGGCGCCCCCCTCACTAGAGCCGACTTTTACCTCGACCACTACCCGCTCGACCAGCCCTTCCCGCGCCAGGGGCCAGAGGGCCAGGTTGACGGCTGTGGCGTTGCACCCCACGCCGGAGATGTAGCGCGCGCCGCGCAGCCGTTCCCGCTCCAGCTCCGGCAGGCCGTAGACGAAGCGGGCGCGCCACTCGGGGGCTGCCGTCTCCTCGCCGTACCAGCGGGCGTGCCAGGCCGGGTCGCGCAGGCGAAAGTCGGCCGAGCAGTCCACGACGGTGTGGGCCAGGGCCGCGAAGTGCTCGATCTGGCGCGCGGCCTGACCGTGGGGCAGGCAGAGGAAGAGGACGTCCACCGGTTCCAGCTCGCTCATGGGGCGGAACTTGAGCCGGGTGGCGCCCCGCAAGTTGGGGTGCACGCTGTAAACGTAGCGCCCCGCCAGGCGCTCGGACGTGACCTGGGTCAGCTCCAGGTGGGGGTGGCCCAGAATCAGGCGCATCAGCTCGCCCCCCACGTATCCCGACGCGCCCACCACGGCTGCCGTCAGCATGGGGCCACCTCCGCGCCCGCCAGCGGTGCCGGCTCCCGCCGGCCCTCGGCCACCTGGACCACGTAGTCCACGATGCGGGCCGGGATGTCCACGCCGGTGGGCGCGATGGAGTTGCGGAACTCCATAGTGTAGTTGACCTCGTTGACCAGCAGGCCGCGCTCGCTCTCGAACACGTCCACGGCCAGCACGCCGCCGCCCACCGCCCGGGCCGCCCGCACGCACAGCTCGTTCAGCTCGTCGGTGACGGGGAAGTTGGCCGCCCGGCCGCCCCGCGCCGTGTTGGTAATCCAGTGGTCGGAGCGGCGCTCGATGGCGCAGATGGTCTCGTCGCCCACCACGAAGGCGCGGATGTCGCGGCCCGGCTTCTCCACGTATTCCTGGATGTAGAAAATGGAGTGCTGCACGCCGCCCAGGGTGCTCTTGTGCTCCAGAATGGCCTCGGCGGTGTAGCGGTCGTTCACGCGGGCCATCAGCCGCCCCCAGGAGCCGGTGGCCGGCTTGAGCACCACGGGGTAGCCCATCTCCTCGATGGCTTCCAGGGCCGACTCGGGGGTGAAGGCCACCCGCACGCGCGGCTGGGGCACGCCGGCGCGGGCCAGGGCCAGCGAGGTGAGAATCTTGTCGCCGCAGGTGCGCCCCACCTCCAGGCGGTTCACACAGGGCACGCCGAAGCGCTCGAAGACGGCCAGGGCGGCCAGCGCGCGCGAGTGGCTGACGCAGCGCTCCAGGAGCACGTCCAGGTGCTGCCAGCGGTCGCCTTCCTCCAGGTCGAAAATCACGTCGCTGTCGTAAATCAGCTCGTACTCCAGTCCGCGGCGTTCGAGTTCGGCAATGATCAACTTTTCTTCCACCCGCACCCGGCCGATAAGAATGCCGATTCGCATGGTTTGTCCCTCCGCTGTGTGGTCTTCTCAAAAGCGAAGACCTGACAGGGGTGGAACCCCGTCAGGTCTCCCTCATGCCTACTCGCCCCAGTCCTCCTCGACCTCGGGCGCCAGGTCGAGCGTGATAGGGTCGAGGCCCACGACTTCCAGCTCCACGCCGCAGTCGGGGCACTGGACGATTTCGTGGAGCAACACGTCTCCCTCGAAGGGCACTTCGCCGGCACATTCAGGGCACGTGGCGACTGCTTGGGTGCTCATTTTTCCCTCCTTGCCTGTCTGGTCGCTTTGGTCCTCAACAAACGAAAGAGCCGGGCCTGGTGGGGCCCGGCTCGTCGTGGCCTTTTGGGTGTGGCACGGCTACGGCACGCACGACGGACCAGACCCCCGGTCTGGGCTCATCTTCTTCATCTTCTTGGTCCAGTTCGCCGTGCGCCCCAATATGGTGATGCAAGCCGACATCATTTCACCTTCCACATAATAAAACCGGCTGCCTGTGGTCCGGCAGCCGGTTTGGGTTTCCTCGGAGTGCGTCCGTCCCACGCCCAAACGGAACTAACCGGACCACGTGGCCGGTTGGCTCATCTTCTTCCGCTTGGGCGTGGAGAACGACATTCGCATTGCGCACACTCCAAAGACGACTTCCAACCATTCATCAGTATATCGAGGCTGACCCTGCCTGTCAAGACCTCGTGAAGGAAAACCACCCAAACGGGTAGCTGGAAGCGAGGCCGTCGGCCCGTTGCGGAGAGGTTGAACTTTTCCGCAGACCTGGTATAATCTTGCTGCGCCACTGCACGATGCGCTTTCAGCCCCCAAAGCGACCAGCGGTGGACTTGGAAGTCCCCGCCCCTGCACAGGTGTATCCTCGACGAAGAGCGCGCTCGCTGGAGAGCCCGTGGCGACGCATCCCGACACGGAACGAACAACCGTGCAACACGCCCGAGAAAGGAGAACGACACCTATGGAGACGAAAGTCAACGAGCTGTTCGAGCACTTGAAGCCGGACATCGTTGTCGAGGGGGACGGCGTGCGCGTCGTCCGCCCCGAGGCCGTCCCGGACTACGCCCCCTACCTGGCGTGGCAGGCCGCCCTCGGCGAGGGGCTGGCCCGCGAGCAGGCCCGTTGGGTGTTGTGGGAGCTGGGGCAGGCGCTGGGCGTCCACCCGGCCTCGGTCCACGAACTCTACATGGCCCGCGGGCGGGGCGAGGTGTCCCCCACCTTCACCGTGCCCGCCATCAACGTGCGCGGCCTGACCTTCACCACAGCCCGGGCCGCCTTCCGGGCGGCCAACCGCCTCAACGTGGGCGCCCTCATCTTCGAACTCTCCCGCAGCGAGATGGGCTACACCAACCAGCGCCCTGCCGAGTACACCAGCGTGCTCATCGCCGCGGCCCTGGCGGAGGGATACCGTGGTCCCCTCTTCGTGCAGGGCGACCACTTCCAGGTGAGCGCCAAGCGCTACGCCGCCGACCCCGACGGCGAGGTGGACGCCGTCAAGCAACTCATCGTGGAAGCGCTGGCCGCCGGCTTCTACAACATTGACATTGACACGTCCACCCTGGTGGACCTGAGCCGCCCCACGCTGGACGAGCAACAGCGCCTGAACTATGAGCTGTGCGCCCAGCTCAGCGCCTTCGTGCGGGAACACGAGCCCGAGGGCATCACCACGTCGCTGGGCGGCGAGATCGGCGAGGTGGGGGGCAAGAACTCCACCGTGGAGGAGTTGCGGGCCTTCATGGACGGCTACCGCCGCACCCTGGCGACCATTGACCCCAGCCTGCCCGGCATCAGCAAGCTCAGCGTGCAGACGGGCACCAGCCACGGCGGCGTGGTGCTCCCCGACGGCACGCTGGCCCAGGTGAAGGTGGACTTCGACACCCTGGCCCGGCTCAGCCGCGCCGCGCGGGAGGAGTACGGCCTGGGCGGCGCCGTCCAGCACGGCGCCTCCACCCTGCCGGACGAGGCCTTCGACAAGTTCCCGGCCTGTGAGACGCTGGAAATTCACCTGGCCACCGGCTTCCAGAACATCATCTACGACCTCATTCCCGACGACTTCCGCCAGCGGGTGTACGCCTTCATCAAAGAAGCCTTCGCCGACGAGTGGCAGGAGGGCCAGACGGAGGAGCAGTTCATCTACAAGACCCGCAAGAAGGCCTTCGGCCCCCTGAAG
>WFWG01000214.1 GCA_015491235.1 Ardenticatenaceae bacterium | reverse complement strand
TTGCTGGGCTGTCGGACGACTCCCACCCCCTTGCCCACGGCCAGCCTTTCCCCCACGCCTTTGCCCACCCGGACGCCCTTTTCCAGCCCGACGGCCACGGCGACGCCACTCCCAACGTCCACGCCCTCTCCTACGCCTACAGCCACACCGTCTCCCACGCCGACGCCCCATCCACTGGCTGCCTACACCATCGAGGGGTTGCGGGCGCGCACCTACCCAGGCGGCACCGTTGAAATCCTGGCCACCTTGACCCGCACAGCGGCCTACACGCGCTACTACATCGCCTATCCCAGCGACGGGCTGACGATTACCGGCGTCATGCACGTCCCCAACGGCGAAGGACCCTTTCCGGTGGTCATCCTCAACCACGGGTACATCCCGCCGTCGCGCTACTGGTCAGGAGCCGACACCAACCGGGCGGCCGACTACCTGGCGCGACACGGCTACCTGACCATCGCGCCCGACTTCCGCGGCTGGGGTGGTTCGGACAGCGGGCCCAACTTCTTCCGCACCGGACTGGTCATTGACGTCCTCAACCTCATCAGCTCACTCTCCTCCTTGCCCCAGGCCGACCCGGAGCGGGTGGGCATGTGGGGCCACAGCATGGGCGGGGGCATCACCACCAAGGCCATCGTGGTGGACGAGCGCATTCGGGCCGCCGTCCTCTACGCGCCTGTCAGCGCTGACGACCGGGAAGTGATTGCGCGCTGGGGTGGGTGGAACCGCCATCCCTCCACACCTGACAGGGTGTGGCGAGCCTACGTCCGGGCCCTGGAAGACCCGGCCTTCCTGCGGCTCACTTCGCCCCTCTACTTCATGGAGTACGTCACGGCGCCAGTGCAAATTCACCAGGGGACAGCCGACCAGGTGACCCCGCCACGTTGGGCCGAGGCCATTCGGAACGCCCTCATCGCGGCTGACAAAGAAGTGGAATATTACACCTACGAGGGCCAGGGCCACGTGTTCCGGGGCAAGGCTTGGGAGCTTTTCATGGAGCGCACCCTCCGCTTCTTCGACGAACACCTCAGGTAATACCAAGTGGAAATGGCATGAGGTCACGTACTCCTTCGGAGACTCAGAGGCGAGCGCATGAACATGTGCGGTGCCGCCGTACGAAAAAGAGAAGAGGAGAGCCACCACATGGAAATCGCCGGGCCTTTGGTTCCCGGCACCTTCGTGCGCCGGGAGAACCGCTTTCGGGCCCTCGTCGAGGTGGAGGGCCGGGTAACGGCAGCCCACGTGCCCAACTCGGGACGGCTGTGGGAGTTGTTCGTGCCCGGCCGGACCGTCTATCTGCGCCCGGCAGCCGCCGCGCACCGCAAGACAGCCTTCGACCTGGTGCTGGTGCGCGTGGGCGACCGCCTGGTCTCGCTGGACGCCCGCCTGCCCCCGCTCCTCTTCGCCGAGGCCCTCCAGCAGGGGCGGCTGGCCGAGTTCCGGGGATGTAGACTGGCCGGGCGGGAGGTGGCCCTGCACGGCCACCGCATTGACCTGGTGCTGGCGTGCCCGGCGGGGCACTGCTGGGTGGAGACCAAGTCGGTCACGCTGGTCGTCGGGGGAACCGCCCTCTTCCCCGACGCGGTGACGGCGCGGGGGCGCAACCACGTGGAGGCGCTCCGGGAAAGAGTGGCCGCCGGCGAGCGGGCCGCCGTGGTCTTCGTGGTGCAGCGGAACGACGCGGCCCGCTTCCGCCCCCACGATGAGTCGGACCCGGCCTTTGGTGCGGCCCTGCGCCGCGCGGTGGCCACAGGCGTGGAAGTCTACGCCTACACGTGCCACGTCTCCGATGCGCGCATTGCCATCGCGCGCCCTATCCCGGTGGTGCTGGAAGAAGAGAGGTGAGGCTCAGGGGTGCGACGCACTTCGGGAAGTGCGTCGCACCTTTTGTAAAGAAAGCAAACACAAGTGTTTCACGGCTTGCACATCACTGCCGAGCGACCCCGCTCGTCGGTGTGGACTTCGTAAGTGGCCCCACCGGCCCGGAAGACGAAGCGGTAGCCGGGCGTGAGCACCTGGAGGTAGACCTTGCCCGGCTCAGGGCACCCCAGGCTGCTGTCGCGCCACATGACGGACTCCCACGCTTCGAGCACGATAGCATCCTCGCCGAGCCCACTCTTCTCGACAACCAGAGCACGAGCCTTCTCGAAGGCTGGCCGTGCCTCTTCCGGCAACGTTTCAATTCCCTTGCCCATGCGCACCCCCACGGTTCCTTCTGCTTGCGGCTCTCCGTTTTCGCACCACACCCAGCGGGTTCCGCCCAAGTCGGTGTGAATTTCGTAGCGCGTGCCCTCTGCGTCCTCGAGCACGACGCGGTATCCCAGCGTGATGACCTCAGCGGAGCCCCTGTCGGGTGCCGGGCACCCCAGGGCCGTGTTGGGCCACTCGACAAAAGCGGCCTCTCTCACCTTCAGGGTTTCCGGCTTGACTCCCAGATGTTGGGCAAAAGCCCGCACGACCCGGCGCAAGAGCGCGTCGGGCATTTGGTTGTGGTCCATGCCGGGAGACCGGCCCGAAACGGGGCCCGGTTCACACAGAACAACGATCTTGCCCGTGGTGTCGGTGTGAAATTCGTACTGCTGGCCGTTGGCCATCAACACGATCCGGTATCCCGGCGTGACCACAGGCAGGTACATGCGCCCTCGCTGCGGGCAGCCCAGGGAGGAGTCAGGCCACTCGACGTACTCGACCTCTACCACTTCGACCTTGAGGTCACCGGCCGCCCGCCCGACAACTTGGGCCAGCCGGGCGATCACCGCGTCCATGATTTTGGGAGGAACCTTTCCTTCGTCTGTTGAAACAGGCGTAGGAGTGACGTTCGGCAGCCCTCGCATCCCTCCCTGCGGTGGTGTCAACGTTGGCGATGGTGCGGTTGTGGGCAGCGGAGGTGTCGCCGCGCCCGCACAGGCCGTCAACGCCAGCACCAGCCCCACACCAAGGCAGACCATCACCCATCGTGCGACACCACACTTGCGCGCTCGCATTTCCCTCACCTCCTTGCCACCGCACACCTGACACTTCGCTTGGCTCCGCGTTCAACACACAAAACGTCTAGGCGTCCCCTTTGGTTCCCCCCTCGAGAAGTGCCCGCACGTCAGCCAGCCGCACGCCGCGCACCAGCACTTGCTTGCGGCGCCCCGTGTGGCCCCGCACAACCTCGATGTCCCGCTTGGGCACCCCCAGCACTTCGGCCAGGAGCTGAACAAGAGCAGCATTGGCCCGTCCCTTCACGGGTGGAGCCTGCACCCTGACCTTGAGCATTTCGCCTTCCACGCCCACCACCTCGGTGCGGCTTGCACGCGGCTGGAGGAGGACAGCAATGAGAACGCCTTCTTTCGCTTCACGAAAGGGAGACATCGCTTTCACCTCATATCAATTGGGTCTACAAATGCCATGTGTTCACCGAAATGGCTCGGCGCCGCAAGCAAGTGCTGGTGCGCGG
>WFWG01000213.1 GCA_015491235.1 Ardenticatenaceae bacterium | reverse complement strand
GGCTTCGTCCTCGGTCAGCCCCACCGCGGCCAGGGTCGGGTCGCTGAAGATCGCGCGGGGCACGACGCGGTAGTCCACCTGGCGCCCCAGGCCTTTGACCGCGTTCAGCGCCGCGATAGGGCCGTCATAACTGGCCACGTGCGTAAACATCCAGCCGCCTTTGACGTCGCCAATGGCCCAGATGTGGGGCTGGCTCGTGCGGAGTTCCGCGTCCACCTTGACGAAGCCCTTTCGGTCCACCTCCACGCCGGCCGCTTCCGGGTGCAGGGCGTCGGTGTTGCCCACTCGGCCCGCGGCCAGGAGAACCGCTTCCCCGCGGAAGGTCCGTTTCTCCCCGCCGATCCGGGCCACGACCACCTTCTCTCCTCGTTCCTCGCTCACCCGCACCACCGTCGCGGCCGTGTGGACGTCGATGCCCTCTTCCCGCAGGTAGTCGGCCAACAGGGCCGCGAGTTCCCGGTCTTCGGTCTTGGCCAGTTGCGGGTTGCGGCCCAACAGGGTCACCCGCGTGCCAAAGCGGGCGTACATCTGCGCGAATTCGATGCCCACATACCCGCCGCCGATGACGATGAGGCTGGACGGAAGGCGCTCCAGGTGCAGGGCCGTGTCGTTGTTGAGGACCTCGACGCTTTCCAGGCCCTCAATGGGCGGGATCACCCGGCGGGCGCCTGTGGCGATGATGCACTTCTCGAAGGAGAGCCGCTTCTCGCCGGTGTCCACCTCGTGGTCGCTGACGAAGCGGGCCTGGCCTCGCAGGAAGGTGATGGCCTCTCGACGGCGTTCCAGGTTGCGGTAGATCCCATCGATGATGTGGCGCACAATGCGATTTTTGCGGGCCACGGCTTGAGCCAGGTTGAAGCGCACCGTCCCCTCAATCTCCACGCCGAACTCGGCAGCCCGACGGGCCACCAGGTGCATCACCTCGGCCGAGCGGATCATAGCCTTGGTGGGCACGCACCCTTCGTTCACTCAGGTGCCGCCGACTTCCCGCTGCTCGATGAGGGCCACGCGGGCGCCCAAGTTGGCCGCCATGTGGGCCGCGGGCAACCCACCCTGCCCGGCCCCGATGACCAGGACGTCATAGTCGTACGTGCTCATGAGAGGTCTCCTCGTCTTGGGTGGATGTATTGCAGGAAAACGGACGCTGCAGGTCCACATCCCCCCACCGGGATGAACGTTACCACAGGAGGGCAGCGCGGTCAAATGGAGGGGAGAAGGGATAGGGAGATTGGAGATTAGAGATTAATGTCCTTGTGCTCTTTTCATCAAGCCAGGAGGGACAACACATGTTTGCCGAGCGGGTCATCGGCATCCTCAAGCACGAGTACGCCTTGGAGGGGCTGTTTACCTCCCGCCAGGAGGCCCAAAAGGCGTGGGACGAGGGGCGATACCTCTACAATACCCGTCGCCCTCACCTAAGCCTGTATTACGCCACGCCCGAGGCGGTCTACCTTGGGCGGACCCCGGTGTGGTGGTCTAAATGTGTTTTCAGGACTTGACACCTTCTATCCACTCCCGACTTAGGACCTCTGCCTGCTCCAGCACTAATCTTGTGGCCTTCGCTTGCTTGTCCGGCGGGTAGCCGTACTTGCGCAGGAGACGTTTGACCAACACGCGCAGGTGGGCGCGAGCCGATTCACGCACCGTCCAGTCTACGGTGACGTTGTTCCGCACGACGCGCACCAGTTCCTGGGCAATCTGGCGCAAGGTCTCATTCCCCAGAACCTGCACAGCGCTACCGTTGGTGACCAGGGCATCGTAGAAGGCCACTTCCTCCTCGGTGAGGCCCAATTGCTCCCCACGGCGATCCGCCTCGCGCATGTCGCGCGCCAGGGCGATCAATTCTTCAATGACCTGTGCGGCCTCGATGGTCCGGTTCTGGTAGCGCCGAATAGCCCGTTCCAACATCTCGGAGAAGCGCCGCGCCTGGACCACGTTCTTGCGCCGTCGCTGCCGAATTTCCCCCTGCAACAGTTTGCGCAGTACTTCCACGGCCAGGTTCTTCTGGGGCATGCTCCGCACTTCGGCCAGAAACTCTTCGGAGAGGATGGAGATATCCGGCTTCTCCAGGCCCGCTGCCGCGAAGATGTCCACCACGCCTTCAGGTGCGACCGCACTGGCCACGATCTGGCGGATGGCGTGGTCCAGTTCCTCCTCAGGTCGCACGTCCGAGGGTGCGCGCTTGACCAGGGCCGAGCGTACCGTTTGGAAGAAAGCCACATCGTCGCGGATGCGCATGGCCTCCTCGTGGGGGACGGCCAGTGCGAACGCTTTGGAGAGGTCGTGCACGGCGCGGACGAAGCGTTCCTTGCCGTCGGGCTGGGCGAGGATGTGCTCCAGCGCGGCGGGGAGCAGGGCCAGCCGCTCCTCGGGCGTGCCCGTTTTCCAGGCGGACCAGTCGAAGCCGTGGAAGAGGTCGCAGCAGATTTCGTATTTCTCCTGCAAGATGGTGACAGCCTCTTCGTGGTCGATAGCCGTACGGCCCGTGCCCCCACTTCTCGTGTACACGGCCAACGCCTCTTTTAAGTCCCGGGCCAGGCCGATATAGTCTACTACCAGGCCGCCGGGCTTGTCGCGGAAGACGCGGTTCACGCGGGCGATGGCCTGCATGAGGGTGTGGCCACGCATAGGCTTGTCGATGTACATGGTGTGGAGGGCGGGGCAGTCGAAGCCGGTGAGCCACATGTCGCGCACAATGACGATTTTTAGTGGGTCGTCGGGATCGCGGAAGCGGCGGGCGATGCGCTCGCGGCGCTGTTTGTTGCGGATATGGGGTTGCCACTCGGGTGGGTCCGAGGCGGAGCCGGTCATGACGACCTTGATGACGCCCTTGTCGTCGTCCTCGTGATGCCACTGGGGGCGCAGGCGCACGATTTCGTTGTACATGTCCACGCAGATGCGGCGGCTCATGCACACGATCATGGCCTTGCCGTCCAGGGCTTCCAGGCGGCGCTCGAAGTGGTTGACGATGTCCTCCGCCACCATGCGCAGCCGCGGGGGCGCGCCCACAATGGCTTCCAGTTGGGCCCACTTGGTCTTGAGTTTCTCCTTGCGCTCCAGTTCCTCCCCTTCGGTGACTTCCTCGAATTCCTCGTCAATTCGGGGCTTCAACTCCTCAGGGAGCGCGAGTTTGGCCAGGCGGCTCTCGTAGTAGATGGGCACAGTCGCGCCGTCTTCCACGGCCCGCCGGATGTCGTAGATGGAGATGTAGTCGCCGAAGACCTGGCGCGTGTTGCGGTCGTCCAGTTCCAGGGGCGTGCCCGTGAAGGCGATGAAGGAGGCGTTGGGCAGGGCGTCCCGCATGTGGCGGGCGAAGCCGTCGATGAAGTCGTACTGACTGCGGTGGGCCTCGTCCGCGATGACGATGATGTTCCAGCGGTCGGAGAGCCGCGGGTGACGGTCGCCCTTCTCTTCAGGGAAGAACTTCTGGATGGTGGTGAAGATGACGCCGCCGGCCTCGCGGTCGAGCAACTTGCGCAGGTGGGCGCGGCTTTCCGCCTGGACGGGGGGCTGACGGAGCAGGTCCTGGCAGCGGGAGAAGGTGGCGAAGAGTTGGTCGTCTAGGTCGTTGCGGTCGGTGAGGACCACGATGGTGGGGTTTTTCAGGGCGGGCTCGCGGATGATGCGCCCCGCGTAGAAGACCATGGTCAAACTCTTGCCCGAGCCCTGGGTGTGCCAGACCACACCAATGCGGCCATCGCCCGGCCGGCCGCCGGGCGATGGCCGCATTGGTG
>WFWG01000212.1 GCA_015491235.1 Ardenticatenaceae bacterium | reverse complement strand
GAAGCAGACCCAAGCCGAAGTGCGCGCCCTCGCCGAGGCCCAGAAGCGCACCGAAGCCCAGGTGGCCGAGTTGGCCGAGGCCCAGAAGCGCACCGAGGCCCAGGTGGCCGAGTTAGCCAAGGCCCAGAAGCGTTCGGAGAAGCGCCTAGATCGCCTCGAAGCCACCGTGGCCGAACTGGTCGAGGCCCAGAAGCAGATTCAGGCCGAAGTGCGCGCCCTCGCCGAGGCTCAGAAGCGCACCGAGGCCCAGGTGGCCGAGTTGGCCAAGGCCCAGAAGCGTTCGGAGGAGCGCTTGGACCGCCTCGAAGCCACCGTGGCCGAACTGGCCGAGGCTCAGAAGCAGATTCAGGCCGAAGTGCGCGCCCTCGCCGAGGCCCAGAAGCGCACCGAAGCCCAGGTGGCCGAGTTGGCCGAGGCCCAGAGGCGCACCGAAGAGCGGATGAACACCGAGTTCGAGCGCGTCTGGGCTGCCATCAATAAATTGACGGAACAAGTAGAGAAGTTGACGAAGAGCGTTGAACACCTGCGCAATGAACAGAAAGCCATGAATGTTCGGCTGGGCGCGCTTTCGGGGTGGTACGCGGAACTCATCTTCCGCGACCGAGCACCCGCTTACCTGGGCACAAGGGGCTTCCTGCGCGTGCGGGTCGTTCCCAAACAGAAATGGGTGAGACACTTGGAGGACGCTTACGAAGCTGGCCAGCTTTCGACTGAAGAGTGGCAGGACATGTTGGAGGCTGATGCCATCGTCCAGGCTCGCAAGGATGGCGAAATGGTTTACCTTGTGACAGAAGTTTCCTACACGGTGAGCGAACATGACGTGGAACGAGCTGTACGGCGGACCAGAATATGGTCACGACTACTTCCCGACACCTCGATCATCCCGCTGGTTGCCGGTATCCTCATTAGCGAGGACGTCCTTAGGGTTGCCAAGATTGAGGACGTGTTGGTGGTACAGATGCCGGAGGAGGCTGTTTGACGGCACGGAGCACGGGTGAAAGCCCAAACGCTTCTCCTCTTAGGCTGAAAGAGACGAAAGGGCACAACAGGGTGTTGTGTCCCTTTCTTTGAAGGAAAGGAGCGAATATGGCGCAAACTACAGCAAAAGCCAACTTGATCACCCTCACCGACCCGCGCTCGCCGGTGAGCGAGGCCTACCGGCGGCTGCGCACGAACTTGGAGTTTGCCAGCCTGACGGGCAAAATCGAGAGCCTGGTAGTCACATCGCCCGGCCCGGACGAGGGCAAAAGCGTCACGCTTGCCAACCTGGCCGTGGTCATGGCCCAGGCTGGCAAGCGGGTCATCCTGGTGGACGCGGACTTGCGGCGCCCGGCCCAACACCTCATTTTTGGCGTCTCCAACGAGCAGGGGCTGACCAGCTTGATGATTGACCCATCGTTGGTTCAGACGCCGCCGCTGGTGGCCGTCACCGAAGTGGAGGGATTGTGGCTGTTGCTCAGCGGTCCCCTGCCGCCCAACCCGGCGGAGTTGCTGGCCTCGCCCCAGATGGATCAAATCATCGAGGCCCTGAAGGAACGAGCCGACATCGTGCTCTTCGATGCGCCGCCGGTCATTGCGGTCACCGACGCGGCCATCCTGGCGGCCAAGACGGACGGCGTGCTGCTCGTGCTTCAGGCTGGAAAGACCAAGCGGGAGCACGCCGCCCGCGCGCGCGAGTTGTTGGAGCAGGTCAACGCCCGCATCATCGGCAGCGCGCTCACCAACGTTGACATTGACGTGGACCTAGGAGGTTACTACTGATGACGGAGAACATGGTGGACATTCACACCCACGTTTTGCCCAACGTGGACGACGGCCCCAAAGATTGGGAGGGGAGCCTGCAAATGTTGCGCCGGGCAGCGGAGGCGGGCGTCCGCCTGCTGGCCGCCACCTCCCACCAGCCGGGCGGCCGGCGTGGACCGCGCCCACCGTTGCCGGCCGTGCGGACTATGGTGGACGAACTGAACGCTCGCGCCCGTCAGGCCGGTATTCCCGTTCGGGTAGTGCCGGGCGGTGAGATTTACCTCACCGAGGAAGCTGCCGACCTGATTCTGGCCGGCGAGCTTCCCACCCTCAACGGCACCCGCTACGTCCTGGTGGAGTTCGGCTTCGACGAGTGGCCGCCGAACGTGGAACGCTCCGTGCGGCGCCTGGTGGACGCGGGATACTGGCCCGTTGTCGCCCACCCCGAGCGCTACCGCGTGATCCAAGAGGCGCCCGAACGGATCTACCCATTTCTGGAGATGGGATGCCTGTTCCAAGTGAACGCCACGAGCTTGACCGGCTACCACGGCCAGGACCCACAGCGGCTGGCCGTGTGGCTCTTCGAGCGGGGCTGCGCCCACTGCGTGGCGAGCGACGCCCACAACGCCCACTCCCGCCCGCCGGTGCTGACCGGCGCGCGAGACGAACTGGCCCGGCGCTTCGGCCAGGTTGTGGCAGAGCGGGCCACTTCCACGGTTCCAGCCGCTATTTTAGCCGGAGAAGCGATTCCCGCGATGGCATCGTGCTGTTGTTAACCCACACAGAAGCGAGGGGGAAGCGATGAAAGGGTTGATTCTCAGCGGCGGGAAGGGGACGCGCCTCTACCCGCTCACCTACACGCGGGCCAAGCAATTGGTGCCGGTGGCCAACAAGCCGGTGCTCTTCCGCGTTATCGAAACCCTGGTGGACGCCGGCATCCGCGACATCGGCATCGTGGTGGGCGACACGGCCAACGAGATCATGGAGGCCGTGGGGAAGGGACGACGTTGGGGCGTCGAAATCACGTACATCCACCAGGAAGCCCCCCTGGGGCTGGCCCACGCGGTCAAGATCTCCCGCGACTACCTGGGCGACGAGCGCTTCGTGATGTTCCTGGGCGACAACGTCATCCAGGGTGGCATCGCGCCCTTGATCCGCCAGTTCGAATCCAGCGACTGGAACTGTCAGGTGGTGCTCACGCCCGTCAGTGAGCCCCAACACTACGGCGTGGCCGAGTTAGACCCCGACACGCGGCGCATCGTTCGCCTGGTGGAAAAGCCGCGCAACCCGCCCAGCAACCTGGCCCTCGTGGGCATCTACATGTTCGACCACCACATCCACGAGGCCGTGGAGAGCATCCGCCCATCGTGGCGCGGGGAGTTGGAGATCACCGACGCCATTCAGTGGCTGATTGAACACGGCTACGAGGTGCACCCCTACATCCACCGGGGCTGGTGGATTGACACCGGCAAGCCCATTGACATGCTGGCCGCCAACGACCTGGTGCTGGACGAGGAGTGCGAGCACCGCATCGAGGGCTACGTGGACCGGGACAGCGTCATCCAGGGGCGCGTGACGGTGCAAAAGGGCGCCGAGATTATCAACAGCACCATCCGTGGTCCGGCCATCATCGGCGAGAACACCCGCATTGTGAACAGCTACATCGGCCCCTACACCAGCATCTACCACGACGTGGTGGTGGAGGACAGCGAAATCGAGCACAGCATCGTGCTCGAGGGCACCCGCATCGAGCACATCTCGCGCCTGGTGGACAGCCTCATCGGGCGCAACGTGGAGCTTACCCGCTCCCCCTACAAGCCCAAGGCCTATAAAATGACACTGTCGGACCACTCCAAGGTGGGCGTGCTTTGATTCGGCGACGAGTGTTCGGCAGCCAAGAGGCCCAGTGCCGGCTTTCGGGCAATAAAGTAACCAAACGAGGAGAGAGGTAATGAAAAACATCCTGGTAACCGGCGGTGCCGGGTTCATCGGCAGCAATTTTGTGCGGTACATGCTCGAGAAGTACGACGACTACTTCATCGTCGTCTTCGACAAACTCACCTATGCCGGGAACCTGGACAACTTGCACGATGTGCTCGACCATCCCCGCTTCGCCTTCGTGCGGGGCGACATTTGCGACGCGGAGGCGGTGGAGGCCGTCATCCGGCAGTACGAGGTTGACACCATCGTCAACTTCGCGGCCGAGACCCACGTGGACCGCTCCATCATAAACCCAGGCGCCTTCGTGCAGACGGACGTCATCGGCACCTACACGCTGCTGGAGGCGGCCCGCCGGTTCGACTTGGAGCGCTATCACCAGGTGAGCACCGACGAGGTCTACGGCCACGTGGAGGAGGGGCGGCGGGCCAAGGAGACGGACCCTGTGGCACCCCGTTCGCCCTACTCGGCCAGCAAGGCGGGCGCGGACCTGCTGGTCAACGCCTACTTCGTCACCTACGGCCTGCCGGTGACCATCACGCGGGGCGCCAACAACGTGGGTCCCTACCAGTACCCCGAGAAGGTGGTGCCCCTTTTCACCACCAACGCCATAGACGACCGCCCGCTGCCCGTCTACGGCGACGGGCGCCAGAAGCGCGACTACCACTACGTGATTGACCACTGCGAAGCCATTGACCTGGTGCTCCACGAGGGGCAGCCTGGCGAGGTCTACAACGTGGGCACTGGGCAGGAGATCGAAAACCTGCGCATGGTCGAAATCATCCTGGAGGAGTTGGGCAAGCCCCGCAGCCTCATTCAGCACGTGGAGGATCGTTTGGGCCACGACCGGCGTTACGCCATGGACATCTCCAAGATCCGTGCCTTGGGGTGGAAACCGCGCCACACGCCCGAGGAGGCCATCCGCAAGACGGTGCGCTGGTACGTGGAGAACGAGTGGTGGTGGCGCAAGATTCGCAACGCCGACTTCGAGGCCTACTATCAAGCCCAGTATGGCCGCCGCCGTGTGCTCTCGCCGGAGGAGATCGCCGCGCTGTATGGCGAAAGCAAACAGGAGTGAAAAGTGAGTGTGGGGCGCCAAAGCTGCCCGCCGTGAGCGCTCTCACGTTGCTGGCCAACCACACGCTCTGAAGCCGACGGCGTTGGTTAGGTCTTTGAGAAAAGTGATGCTACAATTTTGACGGCCGTTGGGACAGCCACAGCTACGAATTCCAGCGGACAGGCCCATGAGCACTGAAAAGCAGCAGATAAAGACCATCTTCCTGGTTCGCCACGCCACCAACGACTGGGTGGGCAAACGGCTGGCCGGGTGGACGCCGGGGGTCCACCTCAACGCGGAGGGCCAGCGTCAGGCCGAAGCCCTGGCCGAGCGGCTGGCGAGATGGCCTCACCCTCCCATCGTGGCGCTCTACAGCAGCCCGCTCGAGCGGGCGCGGGAGACGGCTCAGCCCGTGGCCGAACGGCTGGGCCTGGACGTGCACATCGTCGAGGACTTGGGCGAAGTGCGCTACGGCACGTGGACCGGCGGGGAGATCGAAACCCTCAAGAACGAGGAGCTGTGGCGTGTGGTCCAGACGTGGCCCAGCGCCGCGCGCTTTCCCGAGGGGGAATCGGTGCGGGACGTGCAGTGCCGGGCCGTAAGCGCAGTGGAAACCATCGCCGAGCGCCTGGAGCCGGGCCAGGCGGCGGTGCTCTTCTCCCACAGCGACGTGATTCGGGTCGTTGTGGCTCACTACCTGGGCGTACACTTGGACCTCTATCAGCGCCTTGTCATCAGCCCGGCCTCGATCACGGCCATCGGGCTGACGCCGCACGGGCCGCGGGTGCTCTGCGTGAACGACACGGCCCACGTGCCGCCTCCCGCCCAGGATGATTCTTCAGCCGACAAAACGTGACATCAGAAAAGACAGAGCGAGAAATCATGGAAAGGCTAGAATTCGGGCCGGTTGACCACATCACCGTTGGAACCATTGGGCCGCCGGGGAGCCGGGTCTTTTTCCTGCAGGCCAGCGAGGGCACTACTGTCGTCTCCCTCATCATCGAGAAGGAACAGGCCCACGCACTGGCCGTGGCCCTGGCGCAATTGCTGGACGAACTGGAATCCCACCTCGAGTTACCACCTGCCCGGCCTGAGGAGATCCCCCCGGGAGACCTGGAACTGCGCCTCCCCGTTGAAGCCCTTTTCCGCGTGAGCCAGATTGGCATTGGTTACGACCAGAACCGAGACTTGATCCTCATTGCTGCCCAGGAGTTGATACTGGAAGAGGAGGAACGGGAGCCGCTGGTGGTGCGCTTTTGGGCCACCCGCTCCCAGATGGCCGCACTGAGCCGGCGGGCCATCGAGGTGGTCAACGCCGGGCGTCCCATTTGTGCCCTTTGTGGCCAGCCCATTGACCCGGAAGGCCACTTCTGCCCGCGATCCAACGGCCACGCGCACGATTAGGCAGCCCCGCCGGGAGGTGTCTATGCGTACTCAGTTTGAGACGACAACGGTGCGCGCAACCGACATCTTCGCGAATGCGAAAACGTACAAAGTTCCCCTTTATCAGCGCAATTATGCGTGGACGGAGGAACAGTGGGAAGTGTTGTGGGAAGACCTCTGGTACATCCACACTGGCCAGGAGTCTTTCCACTACATGGGACCTTTGCTCTTCCAGACGGACGAAACGACCACGGACCGATTCTTCATAATAGACGGACAACAGCGCTTGGCCACGCTCGTATTGCTTGCTTTAGCTGCAATTCATAAATTCGAGGCGTGGGCTCAGCAGGCTTCCAGCGAGAACGAGCGCCGCGAGAACGAAGAACGGGCTGAAATTTTTCGACGCCGCTTTATTGGAGAAAAAGAGCCCACCGCTTTATACTACCGCAGCCGCCTTGAACTCAACAAGACGGACAACCCCTTCTTCCAGGAGTTGCTCAGCGACCGCTACGTGAAGCGCCCTCCTATTCGGGCACGGCTCCCCGAATCTCACACCAGACTCTACGATTGTTATCGTTTTTTTGCTCGAAAATTGGCCGATACCTTCCAAAGCCCCCGCGCAGTGGCCGAATTCTTGGATCGCAGCGTCTCCCAGGGCCTCCTGTTCACGCGCATTCTAGTAGCCGACGATGCCAACGCCTATCTTATCTTCGAAACGTTGAACGCACGCGGCATTGAGTTGGCCCCAAACGACCTGATCAAGAATTACATTTTCGCGATCTTTGCCCGTGAAGGTGTTCCGGAGACGGACATTTCTCTTTTGATAAGCAAATGGGATAGGATGTTAGAAGCCCTCGGTTCCCGTGAATTTACACACTTTCTCCGGGCGTACATAAACTCTCACGTTACCCCAGTTGTTCGACAGGAGCGTATTTTCCGCTACGTGAAAACCCATATTACAAATCGTGAGGCGGCACAGCAGTTTGTTGAAGACGTGAGCGAAAAAGCGGACCTCTACTTGGCTTTACGCCATCCGGCTGACGAGTTTTGGAACCCCTGGCCGGACCACGGGCGCTTGCGGTCTTTCCTTACTTCGCTTCGCCTCTTTTCAGTGCGCCAGCATCTTCCTCTCCTCTTTTCTCTCTACGACGCAATAAATGAAGGGCGTTTTGATAATCATGTATTCACCGATTTGCTCCGGGATATTGTTGTCATTGCATTTCGATACAACGTTGTCGGCAAACGCAATCCGAACGTGATGGAGAAAGTGTACAATGCCGTTGCTACGGCTCTTCGGGACGGGCAACTCGAGACCCGTCCTCAGGTGCGCGAGCCGCTTCGTGAAATTTATCTGCCTGACAATGAGTTCGAACAGTCCTTTGCCAATGTGTCCTTTTCAACGAAACGACATAAGCGCCTTGTCAAGTACATCTTGCTCCTTTTGGAAGCCTACCGGCGGCGGGACACAGAAAAGTTTAGCTTGGACGACCCTGCTCTACTGGGCCAAATTGACGACAGCCGCATAACTGTCGAGCACGTTCTGCCCCAAACGTTCACTGATGAGTGGGCAGAAGCGTTCCCCGCACACGAGCACGAGACCTGGGTCTATCGCCTGGGTAACCTCACGCTGTTGGAGGATACGCTCAACAGGGAAGCAGCGAACCTTTCCTTCGAAGAAAAGCGGGAAATTTACCAAAAGAGCCGCTTTAGACTGGCTCAGGACGTGGCAAGATATGAGCGGTGGACGCCGGAAACGATTTTGCGGCGTCAGCAAGAGCTTGCTGGGGACGCTGTTCGCGTGTGGCGCCTGGACTTCTAAGGGATATGCGCAGTTCAGCTTTTCGTCGGCATGAGAACCGCAACCGCCTGCTTAAACTCCTCCAGGAGGGCGAGTTGTCGCTGGAGGGGCTTCTGCCCTGGAGTTCCAACTACACCTTCCTCGGCACCGTGCGGGACGGTGAGCTTCAAGCGCTGGTGGTCTACAAGCCCACGCGGGGCGAGCGGCCGCTGTGGGATTTCCCGCCGGGCACACTGGCCAAGCGTGAGGTGGCTGCCTGGCTGGTGAGCGAGGCGCTGGGCTGGGGCTTGGTACCCCCTACCGTTTACCGTGATGGCCCTTACGGCCCCGGCATGGTTCAGCTTTTCATTGAACACGACCCCGACGAGCACTTTTTCACTTTCCGCGACCAGAACCCGCCCGAAATCCCCTACATCGCCGCCTTCGACGTCCTGGTGAACAACGCCGACCGCAAGTCGGGCCACTGTCTGCGGGACCCCAGCGGGCGCATCTGGTGCATTGACCACGGCATCTGTTTTCACGCCGAACCCAAGCTGCGCACGGTGATTTGGGACTTCGCCGGACAACCTCTGCCGCCGGACATTGTGGCCGATTTGGAACGCCTGCGCCCCCAGCTCGAACCGGGCGGCGCCCTGCGCGAGGCCCTGGCGGCTTATCTCTCGCCGGAGGAAATCGAGGCCCTGCGCCAGCGCCTGGAAGACCTCCTCCGCACCAAGCGGTATCCCCTTCCCGGCCCAGGCCGCCACGTCCCCTGGCCGCCGGTGTGATACGGAGACCTGCTTACATCGGTGCCCGCCCATACGTCTCCGTCACTTCTGCCAGCCGCGCAATGATAGCCTCGGTGAGCATTTGCGGCTGGAGACGCCACTGCCAGTTGCCCTCGGGGCGCCCAGGGGTGTTCATGCGTGCCTCGGAGCCCAGGCTCAGCACGTCTTGCACGGGGAAGATGGCCAGCCGGGCCACTGAGGCCGAGGCCAGCCGAATCAGTGCCCAGGCGATGTCGTCGGGCTGGTAGCCCAGGTAGCGCAGGCAGTGGGCCCGCTCGGATTCAGGCGCGGTGGCGAACCAGCCCACAGTGGTGTCGTTGTCGTGAGTGCCCGTGTAGACTACGCAGTCAGGCTCGTAATTGTGGGGCAGGTACGAGTTCGTGTGGTCGCTGCTGAAGGCGAACTGGAGCACCTTCATGCCCGGAAAGCCGAACTGCCGGCGCAGGCGTTCCACTTCCTCCGTGATGACGCCCAGGTCTTCGGCCACAATGGGAAACTCGCCCAACTCGTGAAAGATGGCGCGGAAAAGGGCCGCGCCCGGCCCCTTGACCCAGCGCCCCCGGACGGCGGTCTCCTCCTCGGCCGGAATCTCGTAGTAGGCCTCGAACCCTCGAAAGTGGTCCAGCCGGATGATGTCCACCATCTGGCGGGCGATGCGGAAACGTTCCACCCACCAGCGGAACCCCTCGGCCTCCATGCGGTCCCAACGGTAAATGGGGTTGCCCCACCGCTGCCCCGTGGGGCTGAAGTAGTCGGGCGGCACGCCGGCCACCACGGTGGGGCGCCCCTCCTCGTCCAGGTGGAAGAGGTGCTGGTTGGCCCACACGTCGGCGCTGTCGTAGGCCACGTAGATGGGCATGTCCCCCAGGATACGCACGCCGCGCTCGTTGGCGTAGGCTTTCAGGGTTCCCCACTGGCGGAAGAAGAGATACTGGACGAACTTGTGGGCCATCACCTGGGGCGCCAGGCGCACGCTCCAGTGGGCCAGCGCGCCAAACTCGCGGCGGCGCACTTCCGGCGGCCATTGGTCCCACGGGGCACCGCCGAACTCCGCCTTCAACGCCATGAAGAGGGCGTAATCGTGCAGCCAGACCGCGTCGTGGGCGTCGCAAAAGGCCTCGAAGGCCTGCCGTTCCGCCGCGTCGGCCACGGCCTCGAAGCGTTCGTGGGCGCTGAGGAGCAAGGGCACCTTCCAGCGGATGAGTTGGCCGTAGTCAACGCGGTCCGCCGGGAAGGAGGGGGCGGCTTCGAGTGCTCCAGGGGGCACATAGCCGGCCCGGGCGAGCGGTTCCAGGTCCAGGAGCAGGGGATTGCCGGCGAAGGCCGAGTGGGTCTGATAGGGCGAATCGCCGTACCCGGTGGGACCCAGCGGCAAAATCTGCCAGATTTGCTGGCGCGCCTGGACGAGCGTGTCAACCCACCGGTAGGCCGCCTCTCCCAGGTCGCCGATGCCATAGGGCCCCGGCAGGGAGGTGGGGTGTAACAATAATCCCGACATGCGAGGAAAGTCCACGTCCTCGCCTCCTCTTTTCTGAAACTTGCTCATCGCCATCCCTCTTTCCTGCTCAAGCCAAGCCGTGGACAATCGCCAGGGAACGGTCGTGGCGGGTCTTTTCCTTGACCCGGTCGGGTCAGTAGCACATGGCCATGTGGGCCCAGTCGTACTCGCCGGCCTCCAGTGCCCGCCAGGTGGCCTCCAGTTTGCTCACCGAGCGGCCGGCCACCTTCTTTTTGCGCAGCCAGGGGACCAGTTCATAGAGCGGGGCCAGGTTGATGAGCGCGCCGTTGTTTGCAACCCAACCACAGGTTCTGCTACATCCCCCAATCTATGTCCCCTCCTCACTGAAGTCTTTGTCCTAAAAACTCACACGAAAACTCACATAACGGG
>WFWG01000211.1 GCA_015491235.1 Ardenticatenaceae bacterium | reverse complement strand
GTGTCCCCTGGGGTGCAGCGTTGGCTGCGCCCCTACACCCTTTTGGGTGGGTGGGATGGCGCCGCACGACTTCTGTGAGCAGGCGACGTTACCAAACGCAATTGGTATGAGAACCGGGAAACGCTGAAGAGCAACAGGCACGAACTTTCCCTTCAGAGGTGTCTGGAGTATACTACTATTACTATTGAAGTCTCCTGATCCAATGGCGGGCTAGCGATCAGATAGCGTTTTGTGGACAATGCCTCCCACAGGGAAAAGAAAGTCGGCCAACCACAAATCACCCGACCCTGTTCACCGCCTGCCCACTACCGACATCGTCGGCATCTTGCTGTGTGGAGTCGCCTTGGTGCTGGGAGGTGCCCTGCTGGGGTACGGGCCAGGCGCCGTCTCGAGCACGATGGCCGACGTGGCGCGTCTCCTGTTCGGCTGGGGGGCTTACGCGCTTGTGGCCTTGCTCTTGCTCGCTGGTCTCCTGCTGCTGCGCACCCACAGCCGCCACATTCCCTTCTCTGAAATCGCCTGGTCGCGCGTGCTCGCCGGGGAACTCGCCTTTTTAGGTTTCCTGACCCTGTTGCACCTGCTTTACGTTGCCCGGGGAGGAACGCCCACGGTGCCCTCCAGCGGCCAGGGAGGGGGTATTGTGGGTTGGATGCTGGGCGAGATCGTGCGCCGACGGGTGTCCACTCCTGTAGCGTGGCTCGTCTTCACCCTTGTCACCTCACTCAGCGCGCTGGCCGCGGCCGGAGCCAGCGCCGCCACGCTCCGCGAACGGCTGGCCACAGCCCGTGAGCGCCTGGAGGTACTTGGCCGTGCCTGGCAGTCACCCCCTTCGGCTCCCCTGCCGCCGGAACCCGCTCCAACCCCGAAGGCGGCGAAAAAACGAAAGGCGGCCAAAAAGCCGGGGAGGAAACCGTCTCAACCTCCGCCTGACACGGCGGCCTCCTCATCATCGGCACGTTCACAAGCCCGCTCGCCTTCGCCCCCTGTGCGGAAGAAAAGGGGCGTTCACCTGCCGCCCCTCGACTTGCTCCACCCGGCTGAGGAACAAGGGCTGGACCTGATTGCGGCCCGCGAGCAGGCCCGGCTCATTGAGGAGACTTTAGCGGCCTTTGGCATTCCGGCCCAGGTGGTGGAAATCAACCAGGGGCCCACCGTCACCCGCTTTGGTGTCAAGCCGGGGTTCATCGAGAAGCGCCTCTCAGACGGGACAATCAAGCGCACCAAGGTGAAAGTGAGCAAGATTACGTCCCTGGCGAACGACCTGGCCCTGGCTCTGGCCGCCCGCAGCATTCGCATCGAAGCCCCTGTTCCCGGTCAACCCTACATCGGCATCGAGGTGCCCAACACGGAGGCCAACATCGTCTCCTTGCGGGGCCTGCTGGAAAGCAAGGAATTCAAAGCCCTCGAGGGTGAGCTGCGCATTGCCTTGGGACGGGACGTAAGTGGTCGCCCGGTTGTGACCGACTTGGCCCGCTTGCCTCACCTGTTGATTGCAGGCGCCACAGGCAGCGGCAAGTCGGTGTGTATCAACGCCATCATCGCTTGTTTGCTCCTCAACCTCACGCCGGCCGAACTGCGCCTGGTGATGATTGACCCGAAAATGGTTGAGTTGATTTCCTACAACGGCATTCCCCACCTGATTGCGCCAGTCGTAACGGACGTGGAAGAGGTCATCGGCGTGCTCACGTGGGCCACGCGGGAGATGGACCGGCGCTACAAGCTCTTCTCTCAACGTGCCAAACGGCACATCCAGGCATACAATGCGTGGGCTGCTGCACAGGGCGAGCCCCAACTCCCCTACATCGTCATCGTGATTGACGAACTGGCCGACCTGATGATGGTAGCCCCCGACGAAGTGGAGCGGCTTATCTGTCGGCTGGCCCAGATGGCCCGCGCCACGGGCATCCACCTGATTGTCGCCACCCAGCGCCCCAGTGTGGACGTGGTCACCGGGCTCATCAAGGCCAACTTTCCGGCCCGCATCGCTTTTGCCGTGGCCAGCAGCATTGACAGCCGCGTCATTCTCGACCAACCAGGAGCTGAGGCCTTGCTGGGGCGAGGGGATATGCTCTACATGGCCCCCGACGCCAGCCAGCTTCAGCGGCTCCAGGGGGCCTTTGTGAGCGACGCGGAAATCAACGCCATCGTGACCTGGTGGCGTTTGAACGCCGAAACACTCCCTCGCTCCCCCGAGGACGTGTTGCCGTGGGACGAGTTCATGGAACAGCGTGCCCTGGAAGCTGAGGACGAGTTGCTACCAGACGCAATCGAGTTGGTGCGCCAATATCAGTACGCTTCGATCTCATTCCTCCAGCGCAAACTTCGCATTGGATACAGCCGCGCGGCCCGCCTGATGGAACTGCTGGAGGCGCAGGGCATTGTGGGGCCACCCGAGGAGGGCAGCGGATCCCGCCCGGTGCTCATTGGTCGTGAGCCATCCCCCTCTGGTGAGCAGCCGGAAGCCGACGAAGTCGTCAAAAACGAGGGGAAAGATAACGAAGTCACCTATGAAGCTGACGATGAAATCCGACAGGACTTTCCCGACGAGGAGTAAACTGTAAACTGGACGAAGAATCGGCGACCTGAAGGGGGCGACCGTGAGGAACGGAGCCACTCACTGTTGCCCCCCTTCAATTTTTGCGGCAGAAAATTAGGCAAACTCGCCAGGTTTGCGGTATAATCTAAAAGAACTCCACCGATGGAATCAAGGGGGCGTGTCAGGGAAAAGGGGGCGAATGGGGGGTATGTTCCCGAAAAAGCGCGCGGATGCGTTTAATTCTACAGCAAGGTAAATCGTTTTAAAGAGCCCTGGAATTGTAGCCGACCCAAACTTATCTAACGAAACCTTTTCCCTGGTATTCTGGTGCTCAGTTCACATTGCCGACCACATCAAGGGGATCAAGGAATTATGCGCATCGGATTCATTTCTACGCGGCTGAACGGGACGGACGGCGTGTCGTTGGAGGTGGAAAAGTGGGCCACAGTGCTCACGCGCATGGGACATGAGGTCTTTTTCTGTGCCGGTGAGCTGGGGGGATACTCGGCCGGGGGAACCCTGATTCCGCAACTGCACTTCAACCACCAGTCCATTCTGGCCCTGAACCGACGGGCCTTCGACGACGGGGTGGAAGCCGACCCGGAGAAATTGGTGGACGAAATCTACGAAATGGCCGACGAGATCCGGGCTCCCCTGCGCCACTTCATCCGCTCCAACCGGCTGGACCTCATCATCGTGCAGAATGCGCTCACTATTCCCATGAACCTGCCCCTCGGCATTGCGCTGACGGGCCTCATTGCGGAGTTGGGCATCAGCACCATTGCTCACCATCACGACTTCTACTGGGAGCGTGAGCGCTACCAACTCGCTCGCATTTTTGACTTGCTCGACACAGCCTTTCCGGCCAAGCTGCCCACCATCCAGCATGTGACCATCAACACCATCGCTCAGCGGCGGCTGAAGGCCCGGCGGGGCATTGACTCCATTGTCATTCCCAACGTGCTCGACTTCGCCAACCCACCCCGGGGCATTGATGAGTACAACGCGGACCTGCGCGACACGCTGGACATCAAGCCGGGGGAGTTCTTCTTCCTGCAACCCACGCGCGTCATTCGGCGCAAGGGCATCGAACTCGCTCTCGAACTGCTCCACCGGCTGGACCTACCAGATCCATGTCTCTACATTACCCATTCGGCCACTGACGAGGGGGTGAACTACTGGAACTGGCTCCGCCGGGAAGCCCGTGCCATGCGCGTGCGCCTGGAGCTCATAGACTATCTCGTTGGTGCCTATCGCGGCCGGGAGAACGGCCACAAGATTTACGCCGTGTGGGACGTTTACCCCCACGCGGACCTCATCACATATCCCAGCAAGTACGAGGGCTTCGGCAACGCGCTGCTGGAAGCTGTCTACTTCAAGCGTCCTGTGGTGGTTAATCGCTATCCCGTTTACAATGCCGACATAGGGCCATTGGGGTTCGAGTTCGTGGAGTTGGACGGCTTTGTGGACGACGCCGCTGTCAAGAAGGTGCAGGAGTTGCTGAGCAACCCCGACTACGTCCGCGAGATCACAGAGCACAACTACGAGATCGCCCGCGAATATTTCTCCTTCGAGGTGCTGGAGCACAAGCTGCGAGATTTGTTGGCCACGTTTGCCTCGTAACTAAAAGGCCTGTCAGGTCTTTCTCCTCCGGTCCTACGCCCAGATTCCCGGAATACGCCGCCCACAATCAGGGCACAGGCCATCCGGACCGAGGCGATTCTCCAGCACCCAGAAGCCGTACCGTCGAATGAGCAGCGCCTTGCAGTCGGGGCAGTAGGTATTCTCGTAATTCCCCACCATGCCGGGCAGGTTGCCCGCGTAGACGAAGTGCAGCCCGGCCTCACGTCCAATTTCGGCTGCCCGGATGAGGTCCTCCGCCGTGGTGTTGCGTGGGTCGGTCATCTTGTAGTCCTGGTGGAAGGCGGTCACGTGCCAGGGAATTTCGGGCGAGATGGAGGCGATGTACTCGGCGGCTGCGCGCAACTCCTCTTCGCTGTCGTTGAAGCCCGGAACCACGAGGGTCACAATCTCCAGCCAAAAGCCCATTTCATACACCATTTTGATGGCGTTCAGCACGTTCTCCAGCTTTCCACCCAAGATGCGGTAGTTGCGATCGTTCATGCTCTTCAGGTCAATCTTATAAGCGTCCACCCACGGGCGGAGGTACTCCAGGGCCTCGCGCGTGGCGTTGCCGTTGGAGACAAAGGCAGTCTTGAACCCCTCGGGCTTGGCCAGCTTGAAGATGTCCACGGCCCACTCGGCCGTAATCAGTGGCTCGTTGTAGCTGGAGGTGATCATGGCCGAACCCAGCCGCTTGGCCAGGGCCACCATCTCCTCGGGCGTAATGCGTTCCGGGCGCGCGCCAGCGGCGGGATCGCGCAACGCCTGGCTGGTGAGCCAGTTTTGGCAGTTGCTCACCGCAAAAAAGCCCGCCAGGTACGTGTGGTCCGGATCGTCCACTTCCAAGTTGTACACGTAGCCTTCAAAAGG
>WFWG01000210.1 GCA_015491235.1 Ardenticatenaceae bacterium | reverse complement strand
GTGTAAGCCTGCCCACCAATGTATGCGGTTGTGCCGGCCAGAGCACAACCAACGCCACCATTACCCTCAACTCCTGTAACCTGATCTCCCCTCAGCCCACCTTGAACATCACAGTGACCTCAAGCAAGGTCAACACAGGCAACGAAGGGTTCATCTCCTCCTTTATCATAGACTGGGGCGATGGCACGCGCAGCAAATACTGCTTTGCCACCGGCACCCTTGTGGCGCCAAACGCGCCGTGTGAGCCGCCGGGCTCCTTTTCTGCCGCCTGGGCCTCAGGCGGAGGCGACAGCAAAACCTTAAACATCACCAAGCCCACCCCCTACAGCACCCCTGGCACCTACACCATCGTCATCACCGACGTCATAACCGGCAACACCGCCTGCGGTGATATCCTGCCCAACGGCCCCTACCACACCTGGTACAACATCACCTCCACCACGGTGAACGCCTCCCCCTCCTCAGACAACGTGCCGCCGAACAAGCCGGGGGCGAGCGCGGTTTACAACCCCACCAAAGGAGGGATTGACTTTTCCTGGAGTTGGCTCGGGCGCTAAACTTCCCGGCCCGCCTATTGTTCCCGTTGCATCAGCGCAAACTCCACGCTGTCCGCCAGGGCCAGCCAGGAAGCCTCGATGATGTTCGGCGAGACGCCCACCGTGGTCCAGCGGCGGCGCCCGTCGGAGGAGTCGATGAGCACCCGCACGGTGGCCGCGGTGGCCGCGTGAGGATTGAGGATGCGCACTTTGTAGTCGGTGAGCTGCACGTTGGCCAGTTCGGGGTAGAACTGCAGTAACGCTTTGCGCAGCGCGTTGTCCAAGGCATTCACCGGGCCGTTGCCCTCGGCCGCGGTGTGGAAGACCTGATCTCCTACCTTCACCTTGACCATAGCTTCCGACACTAACCCCCGACCCTGGCGATGCTCCACCAGGACGGTGTAGTCCACCAGTTCAAAGGGTGGGGTATAGCCGTCGCGCACCCGGTTGAGCAGTACCGCCACCGAGGCCTCCGCGCTCTCGAACACGTAACCCTGGTTTTCCAATTCCTTGATGCGCTGCAGCACCTGCCGCTCCTGTTCACGCGTCAACCCCTCCAGGCCGAACTCCCGCCGCTTGACCGCGATGTTGTCCTTACCCGAAAGCTCGGACACCAAGATGCGCTTTCGGTTGCCCACGAGCGCGGGATCCACGTGCTGGTAAGACATTTCGTACTTGACCACCGCGTTGACGTGGGTGCCCCCCTTGTGGGCGAACGCACTGGCACCCACATAGGGCTGGTGAGTGTTCGGCGGCAGGTTGGCCAGTTCGCTCACAAAGCGGCTTACTTCCGTCAACTTCTGCAACTGTTCGTCACTCACGCAGTCGATGCCCATCTTCAATTTCAGGTTGGCGATGATGCTGATAAGGTTCGCGTTGCCACAGCGCTCGCCGTACCCGTTAATGGTCCCTTGGACGTGGACGCAGCCGGCACGGATGGCGTACAGGCTGTTGGCCACGCCCACGTCACTGTCGTTGTGGGCGTGGATGCCCAGCGGCACGCCGGGCAAGGCCTCGCGCACGTCCCGCACCGCCTCTTCGATTTCCCACGGCATGGTGCCGCCGTTGGTGTCGCACAGGACCAGCACGTCCGCACCGGCCTCTGCTGCCGCCTTCAAGGTGGCTAGGGCGTACTCCCGGTTGGCTTTCCAGCCGTCGAAAAAGTGTTCCGCGTCGTACACCACCTCCTTGTCGTGAGCCTTTAGGTAGGCAACGGTATCGTATATCATGCGCAGGTTCTCGGCAGGCGTGGTGCGCAGGACATGCTGCACATGAAGGTCCCATGTTTTGCCAAAGATAGTAACGACGGGCGTTTCCGCGTCCAAGAGCATTTGCACTTGGGCGTCCTTTTCAACCGAGGTGTTGACTCTGCGCGTGCTACCGAACGCGGCCAGCTTCGCGTGTTTCAGGTGAAGTTCTCGCTTTGCGCGTTCGAAGAAGGTGGCATCTTTTGGGTTGGAACCAGGCCAGCCGCCTTCAATGTAGTGAACGCCCAACTCATCCAACTTCTGAGCGATGCGTAACTTGTCATCCGCCGAGAAGGAGACCCCTTCTCCCTGAGTGCCGTCGCGCAGGGTGGTGTCGTAGAGCAGGACGGTTTCAGGCAACGTGGTTTGGCGTGTCATGGCAACGACCTCCTTTAGAACAGGTGTTGGATATTAGGTATTGGGTATTAGGGAGTGTGAGAAGGAGGGCGTTGCCGATGGCGCGGGCGCCGCCGCCAACAAAGGCGTTGACGGCGCCCGGGAGCACCTCCTTTCGCGCGCCCAAGGATTTGCTCATCTCTACCATGGAAACACCTCCCTAAGGAGCCAATTACGTTAGGCGATACGCAACACGCAACACGCAACGTTCATCCCACCGCCTCCGCGACCGCCTTTCCCATCTCCGTCGTGCTCACCACGCGGGTGTTCTCCCCTACACCTGCGATGTCCGGCGTGCGGAGGCCTTGAGCCAGGACGTGCTCCACGGCCTGTTCCACCGCCTGGGCTTCCTTCTCCAGCCCTAGGCTGTGGCGCAGGAGCAGGGCCGCGCTGAGGATGGAGGCAAGGGGGTTGGCGATGCCCTGGCCCGCGATGTCCGGCGCGGAGCCGTGAATGGGCTCGTACAGGCCGTGGGGATGCCCGTGGCGGTTCTTCATCTCGCCAAGCGTGGCCGAGGGCAACATGCCCATGGACCCAGGGAGGACGGACGCTTCGTCCGTGAGGATGTCGCCGAACATGTTGCCGGTGACGATGACGTCGAAGTCCCGTGGGCGGCGGATCAAGTGCATGGCCATGGCGTCCACCAGCACGTGTTCAAAACGCACGTCCGGGAACTCCCGCTGCACGACCTCGGTGGCGACGTGCCGCCAAAGGCGGGATGCGGCCAGCACGTTAGCCTTGTCCACGGAGACGAGATAGCCGCGGCGCCGGCGGGCCATTTCCGCCGCCAGGCGCACGACTCGCTCCACTTCCGGGCGGGTGTAAAGCATGGTGTCGTACGCCCGTTCGGTGCCTTCCTCCCGAGGGCCGAAGTACAGGCCGCCCGTGGTTTCCCGAACGAAGACGAGGTCCACATCCCGCACGATCTCCGGCCGCAAAGGGGAGGCGGATTCCAACCCAGGGAACACCCGCACCGGCCGGATGTTGGCGAAGAGGCCAAGGTGCTTGCGCAGGCCCAAGATGGCCTGCTCGGGCCGCACCTTCGCCTGAGGGTCATCCCACTTGGGTCCCCCGACCGCGCCGAAGAGGATAGCGTCGGCCTTGACGGCAAGGCCTAACGTTTCCTCCGGCAAGGGCTCTCCAGTCTCATCGATGGCCCGGCCCCCCACAATGCCGTCAACGAACGTGAACCGGTGGCCGAACCGATCGGCCACGACCTGTAAGACCCGGACGGCTTCCTGCGTTACCTCAGGGCCAATGCCATCCCCGGCCAGTACAGCAATGGTTGCATCCATGGTCACCTTCCTCTTGCATGTGGTTTGGCTATAATAAGTGAGGGAGGTGAGACGGAAACATGGAAGAGCTTCTAAAGGGCATCCAGCACAAGGTGGCTGCCAATGAGTAGAAAAGAATGGAATGAAACATTTGTGGAGAAACTCGTTACATATACTGTCGATTTGGACGGTGAAATCATTGTTATAGAGAATGTGCCTGCACGTGTCTGCGTCGAAACAGGAGAAGTGTTGTTCTCTCCAGAGACGGTAGAAAAGTTACAGCAGATCGTCAAGGAGCGCCGGGAGCCTCACCGGATCATCCAAGTGCCTGTGTATGAATTTACCACGGAGGCGTCGGCTTGATCAGGTACATTCCCTCCCCCTGGACCGTCCAGGGGGAGGGAGACTCCTTACCCACGGGCAAAGGCTGGAGTCTCTGCCTGGACGGTTTCCTTTTTCCTCTCCCGCTCCAGCATCTGCTTGGGAATCACCTGCCAGAAGTCCTTTACGGCCTGCGGCCAGTGGCGGAGGATGCTGGCTGCTCGCACGCTGCCGGTCTTCTCGTAGTGTTCCCGGATCAGGTCCTTGAGCAA
>WFWG01000209.1 GCA_015491235.1 Ardenticatenaceae bacterium | reverse complement strand
GCATTGCCACCGGCTTCGTGGGCGCGCTGGGCTACTGGCTGGAACAGCACGACGTGCGGCGCGGTGACCAGCCGTGGTACTACTACCTGCTGCTCCTCTGGCTCTACGAATACCTGGTGTTGCTGGTGGGGCTGGTGTGGGGAAGCTGGACCCTGCTGCGGGGACGGCACGGCCCGGTGCTCGAGAGGGGACAGGTGCGCGTCAGGGGCCTCTTCCCGGTGCTGCTCCTCTGGTGGCTGGTGCTCTCCTTCGTTGCCTTCAGCATTGCGGGCGAGAAGATGCCCTGGTTGAGCGTCCACATGAGCGTGCCGGCCATCTGGCTGGCCGCGTGGACGCTGAACAGCTTTTTCGAGCGGGTGGACTGGGCCCGCCTCCGCCAGCATGGTGCCCTCTGGTTCGCCCTCCCCTTTGTGGCGGCGGTGATCGCCGCCCTCACCCTCTTCTACCTGGCCTTCCGCAGCGACTGGCCCTTCCGGGGCAACGACCTGGACGCGCTCAACGTGACCGCCCGCTGGATCGCGGCCCTTGCGGTACTCGTGGCGGCCGGCAGCTTGGCGTGGCGCCTGGGTCGGCCGCTGGGCCGCAAAGGAGTGAGCGACGTGGCCGTCATGATTGGCCTGCTTCTGCTCACCATCATGACCGTGCGCCATGCCTGGCTGGCCACTTACGTTCACGGCGACATCGCCCGCGAGATGCTCATCTACACCCAGACCACACCCGACGTGCCCATGGTGGTGGAAGAGCTCGAGATGCTCTCCCGCCGGTTGGCCGGCGGCCTGGACATGGTGGTGGCCTACGACAACGAGACCTCCTGGCCCTTCGAGTGGTACTTGCGCCGCTTTCCCAACAAGCGCTACTTCGGGGACTCGCCGACCGAAGCCGAGGTTGCTGGCGTGCCTGTCGTGTTGGTGGGCCTGGTCAACGAGAGCAAGGTGAAACCCTTCGTGGCCGACTACGTGCGCTTCCAGTACAAGCTGCGCTGGTGGTTCCCCGAGGAGTACAAGGACCTGCGCAACCCCGAGAACGAGTACGACCTGGGCTACTTCTTCCGCGAGTTTCTCAAGGAGGCCCGCGATCCCCAATCACGGCGCCTCTTCCTCGACTTCCTGCTGTGGCGCAAGCTGCGCGACCCCCTGGGCTCGACCGACTTCGTGATGTACGTGCGGCCTGACATCGTGAGCGACATCTGGCAGTACGGCAACCTGGTTCAGGCCGTGGAGCCGACGGCCCTGGCGAACGTCTACAGCGAGCGCAAGGTGACCCTGACGGCTTCCCGCTCCCTGGGCACCTTCGGCGAAGCGACAGGCCAGTTCAACTCGCCCAAGGCGGTGGCCTTTGCGCCCGACGGCCAGCTTGTCGTGGCCGACAGCGGCAACCACCGCATTCAGGTTTTCGACGCCAGCGGCAACGTGGTGACCACCTTTGGGCGCATGGGCGCGCAGCTGGGCGAGTTCAACGAGCCGTGGGGCGTGGCCGTGGACCGCGAGGGCAACATCTACGTGGCCGACACCTGGAACCACCGCATCCAGAAGTTCGCGCCGGACGGCACGCTGCTGACCACCTGGGGCACTTTTGGCGATACGAGGGGAACGCTCGAACAGCCCGGCCTCTTCTGGGGACCGCGCGGCATCTTTGTCACCGACGACGGGCGCGTCTTCGTGGCCGACACGGGCAACAAGCGAGTGCAGGTCTTCGACACCGAGGGGAAATTCCTGGGCATGTTCGGCGGCGGGGGCAGCGAGGCCGGCAAAATGGACGAGCCCACGGCTGTGACCGTGGCGCCGGACGGCACCATCTACGTGGCCGACACCTGGAACCGGCGCGTTCAAGCCTTTGGGCCGGACTTCACCTTCCTGCGCCAGTGGCCCATCAACGGCTGGCGGGGGCAGTCGGTGCTCAACAAGCCGTACATCACCACCGACGGCCGGCGCGTGTGGGTCACCGACCCGGAGGCGCACCGGGTGATCGAGTTCGACCTGGTGGGCAACGTGCTGCGGGTGTGGGGCCAGTTTGGCAGCGACATGACGTCGTTCAACCTGCCGCTGGGTCTGGCCTACGCCGACGGCCAGCTCGCCGTGGCCGACAGCGGCAACCACCGGGTGCTCTTCTTCGACGTGGGGCCGTAACGAACGGGCCCCCTCAGATATTCCGAGACCTGACGGAGCCCGGCATGGATGGGGACGACCGTAGGAATTGACATGCCCGGATGGCGTATGCCATAATGTTTTTCACTCTTACACAAAGTGCCATGACGGCTGAACACTATGTGGTCATGGGCCTGCCTCCGCTTTATCCGTTATCCTGTTCTGGGCGGACCGGCAATCTTAGAAAAAGGAGGTGATGCCCATGGATGCGAGTAGCAGTCGTTATGGCCCGTGGGCATCACCGGAGGGGACGTCATAGGCTTGAAGCCTCCGGTGGTGCCGAAAACGGCGAAGGCTCCCGTCAGTCATGGGAGCCTTTCGCTTTTGGCGCTGGCCTGGGTGGTTGGCAAGTTCCGCAATTCGACCTACAATACACACACCTTCTACTGAAGGAAGGCGATGCCCAAGTGGAGGACATGTTATGCCACCACCTGCTGCCTCAGAGGCCCGCGGAATTCATGTCTCGCGCCGTGCCTGGCAGCACTATCAACTCGACCCCACTTTTTCCACCAGGCGCGGCCATGTTCTCGTTCCCGACGCGCGCACGGCCCGCTTGCTGGCCCAGCACCTCAACGAGAGGCGTGACTTGCTCCAACACCCCGATCAGACCGCCCGCGCCAGCGAACTGCACGCCGCCGCCCTCCTCGAGGAAGTCTTTCACACCCTCTTGTGGCTCTACCAGCAACTCCAGCGTCCTCACGTGATGGCCGAAGCCCTGGAATGGGTGCGCGAGCGGTTGGGCGAGGAGGCTGTCGAGCAAACCCTGCGCCGCTTCGCGGAGGCGTTCGTTCCCGAAGGCCCTCCTGAAGCGCCGGAGCGCGCCTTGACCCCCGCGTTGGCTCTCGAGGAGCTCGTCACCCTCTGGTTGGCCAACGACAACCCGGCCCTGGCCCACTACCGGGACCTCTTCGACGACCGCGAACTGGCCGAGCGGACCGCCTATCGCCAGCTCGTTCAGGCCCTGCACGACTTCTTCGAGCAACAGCCCCCCTTTGGCCCCGAAAACCTGCCGCTGATGCGGTTGCTCCACCGCCCGATTGACGTGGCTCCCCACTCCGTGGTCGAGCAACTGGACTACGTGCGGCGCGTCTGGGGGCCGTGGCTGGAGCAGCACGTGAGCGGCTTGCTGGCCCGCTTGCTGGTGGGGCTTGACTTTGCCCGCGAGGAGCAGAAGCCGGCCTTCTTCGGCCCCGGACCGGCGCTGGTCTACGAGTTTGAGGCCCTGGAGGAACAGCCGGAGGCGTTTACCCCCGACCGCGATTGGATGCCCAACGTGGTCCTGATCGCCAAGAACACCTACGTCTGGCTGGACCAGCTCTCCAAGAAGTACGGCCGGCCCATCACGCGCCTCGACCAGATTCCCGACGAGGAGCTGGACACCCTGGCCCGCTGGGGCATCAGCGGCCTGTGGCTCATCGGCGTGTGGGAGCGCAGCCCGGCCTCGAAGAAGATCAAGCAGTTGTGCGGCAACCCCGACGCCGAGGCCTCCGCCTACGCCATCTTCGACTACCGCATTGCCGACGCGCTGGGCGGCGAAGGGGCCTTCTGGAACCTGCGGGAGCGGGCCTGGCAGCGGGGCATTCGCCTGGCGGGCGACATGGTGCCCAACCACATGGGCATTGACTCCCTCTGGGTCATGGAGCACCCCGACTGGTTTATCTACGTGGACGAAAGCCCCTTTCCCTCGTACACCTTCAACGGCCCGGACCTCTCGTGGCGAGAGGACATCGGCATCTACATCGAGGACCACTACTACGACCGCACCGACGCCGCCGTGGTCTTCAAGCGGGTGGACCGGCGCACGGGCGACGTGAAGTACATCTACCACGGCAACGACGGCACCAGTATGCCCTGGAACGACACCGCCCAGCTCAACTACCTGAAGCCCGAGGTGCGCGAGGCCGTCATGCAGCAGATTTTGCGGGTGGCCCGCCTCTTTTCCATCATCCGCTTCGACGCCGCCATGACCCTCACCAAACAACACTACCAGCGCCTCTGGTTTCCCGAGCCGGGCACGGGCGGCGCCATTCCCTCCCGCGCCGAGCACGGCATGACCAAGGCCGAGTTCGACCGCCTCATGCCCCGGGAGTTCTGGCGCGAGGTGGTGGACCGCGTGGCGGCCGAAGCCCCCGACACCCTGCTGCTGGCCGAAGCCTTCTGGCTGCTGGAGGGCTACTTCGTGCGCACGCTGGGGATGCACCGGGTCTACAACAGCGCCTTCATGCACATGCTGCGCGACGAGAAGAACGCCGAATACCGCCAGGTGATGAAAAACACCCTGGCGTTCGACCCGGAAATCCTCAAGCGCTACGTTAATTTTATGAACAACCCCGACGAGGAGACGGCCGTGGCCCAGTTCGGCAAGGGAGACAAATACTTCGGCGTTTGTACCATGATGGTGACCCTGCCGGGGTTGCCCATGTTCGGCCACGGCCAGATCGAGGGGTTCGCCGAGAAGTACGGCATGGAGTACCGGCGGGCCTACTGGGACGAGCAGCCGGACGAGGAGCTGATCCGGCGCCACGAGCGCGAAATCTTCCCGCTGCTGCACCGGCGCCACCTCTTCGCCGGGGTGGAGAACTTCCTCCTCTATGACCTGGTGACCCCCGAAGGCCACGTGGACGAGAACGTCTTCGCCTACTCCAACCGCGTGGGCGAGGAGCGGGCCCTGGTGGTCTACCACAACAAGTTTGCCGAAACGCGCGGCTGGATTCACCGCTCCGTGCCCTTTGCCGTCAAAGGGGCCGACGGCGAGCGCCACCTTGTCCAGAAAACGCTGGGCGAGGGCCTCCTGCTGGAGGACGAACCAGACCTCTTCTGCCTCTTCCGCGACCACGTGACCGGCCTGGAGTACATCCGCAACGCCCGAGAGCTGTGCCGCAAGGGGCTCTACGTCGAACTGGGGGCCTACCAGCGCCACGTTTTCCTCGACTTCCGCCTCGTCTGGGACGACGAGGGGGTCTACGCTCGTCTTGCAAGGCGCCTGCGCGGGCGCGGCGTGCCTTCGCTGGAGGAACACATCTTCCAGTTGAGGCTGGACCCGGTGAGAATAGATTTCGGCCGGCTGCTGGACGAGCGCACCCTCTACGAAATATGGACGCGGGACAAGGAGAACTTCACGTTGAGCTACATGTTCGAGAGGTTCTCCTGGCCAATTCACCGGGCCTACGAGACCATTGACCTCTTCACCCGCACCTTGTCGCTCAGCAATGTGGAGCGGGAGCGGTCCACCGCGCTGGACTTCTTGCACAATTTGCTGAATCTGCCGGACCATTGGCAGGAAAGCGATGTTGGTGCCCCGCTGGTGGCCCACCTGACCGACCCGGTGGTCGCTTCCGCCGTGCACCTGTGGGCGGTGAGCCTGGCCCTTGGCCGCTTGGACGCCAGGGAGCCGCCCCCTGACGCCGGCGAGCGGGCCTGTCAGCGCATGGAAGCGTGGGATCTCTTCCGGGTTGTTCGCTATTCCCTCCAGGCGGAGTGGCGGGGGGAGACGCGCCTGCGCGAGGACCAGACCGACCGCGCCATCCTGTTGACTCGCATCCTGCTGCGCCACGCCGACGCCGTTGACCGCCGGGTCGGCCTGCCGGGCGAGGCGAATGAGAGCTTCTGGCCGGCGTCGAGCCTGTTTGGCAAGGAGGCCCCGACCCTTTCGCCGGAACAGATCCGCGCTTTCGTGGAAGCGGTTATCGGCCTGTTCGACGACCCGGACGTGCGCGCGTGGCTCCATTGGCACGAGTACGAGGGCGCCGAGTGGGTCAACAAAGAAGCCCTCGAGCAGTTGGCCGTGGCGCTGACTGCCACCCTTGTGGCACGCCACCCGCGTTGGACCCGCGAAGCCGCTCGCCTGGCCGATGCCCTGGTGCGCGCCGGCGAACGGGCGGGCTACCGGGTGGACAAGCTGCGTGCTCTCGGGTCGGACGCCGCGCCTTCGTCGGACGAACGCGAAGATTCGGGGACCCAAAGCGCTGAGGAGGAGCGCTGAATGGCCTTGCAGGACGAGATTCGCCAGATTGAGGCGGCCATTGCCGCCCTCGAGGCTCAGCGACCCGTGTTGGGCGACGCCGTGGTGGACACGGCCATTGCCCCGCTGCGCGAGAAGCTGGCCGCCCTGACGCGCGAGCAGGCCGCCACCGACGAGCGCAAGCGCGTCTCGGTGCTCTTCGCCGACGTGTCCGGCTACACGGCCCTCAGCGAACGCCTGGACCCCGAGGACGTGGCCGACATCATGAACCGCCTCTTCGAGCGCCTGGAGGCGCAGATTTCCCGCTACGGCGGCACGGTGGACAAGTACAGCGGCGACGCCGTGATGGCCCTCTTCGGGGCACCCAAGGCGCTGGAGAACCACGAGGAGATGGCCGTGCGGGCCGCCCTGGCCATGCAGGAGGAGGTGGCGGCCTACAGCGCCGAGTTGCAGCGCACGCGCGGGTTCGTGCTCAAGATGCGCATTGGCATCAACACCGGCGACGTGCTGGCCGGTCTGATCGGCGGGCTGGGCTCCCGCAGCTACACGGTGATGGGCGATACGGTCAACCTGGCGGCCCGTTTGGAGCAGGCCTGCCCTGTGGGCCGCGTCTTGGTGAGCGCGGCCACGGCCAACCGGCTGCACGCCATTTTCGAGTTCGAGCCGCCCCGCCAGATCACAGTGAAGGGCAAGTCCGAGCCGATCACCGTCTACGTGGTGGTGGGCGAGAAGGCCGAGCGGGGCCGCGTGCGCGGCCTGGAAGGGTTTACGGCCCCCATGGTGGGCCGCGACCGCGAGCTGGCCGAGCTCAAGGGGGCCTTCCGGCAGGTTGTAGAGGAGCCGCGCTGGCAAGTCGTTGCCGTGGTGGGCGAGGCCGGCATCGGAAAGACGCGCCTGCGCCGCGAGTTCGTGGCCTGGATAAACGACGCCTATCCCGACGCTCGCGTGCTGAGCGCTAGGTGCTACGTTCACACCCGTTCCACGCCTTACCACCTGGTGGCCGAGTTGGTGCGGGGGCTCCTGGAACTCCCCGACGAGGGGGACGAGCAGACCCTGCTGGCGAGCCTCCAGCGCCAGTTGGCCGTGCTCGACCCGGCGGCCGACAGCGTGGAACAGCGCTTCCGCCTGGGGTCCCTGGCGAGCGTCCTTGGAATAGGGCTCCCCGAGAACCCGCTGGACACCCTGACGCCCGAGCAGCGCCGGGACCGCATCATGCTCTCGCTCGAACAGCTTTTCCTGCGCGCCTCGGCCCACCAGCCCCTTGTCCTGGTGGTGGACGACCTGCACTGGGCCGACGTGCTCTCGTCCCTGTTCCTGGAGCACCTGTTGCGCACGGTTGAAGAGGGCGAAACGGCAGATGGGCGAGCGCTGGTGTTGCTTCTCAGTCGGCCGCCCGACGACGCCCAGGCCGAAGATCGCCTGAACGCCTTCCTGGAGCGCCTGAAACAATCCCCGCACCGGTACGTGGGCCTTCGCCCCCTGGAGCCCGACCAGAGCCGGGCGCTGGTGACGGCCCTCTTGCGCGAACAGGTGCCGCCGGAAGTGGTCCACCTGGTGGTGGAGCGGGCGCAGGGCAACCCCTTCTTCGTGGAGGAAATTTTGCGGGCGCTGATCGAGGACGGCGTGCTCCGGCGGACGGAGGCTGGCTGGGTGCTCACGCGCCCCGTGGAGGAGGTCGAGGTGCCGCCCAGCGTGCAGGACCTGTTGGCCGCCCGTCTCGACAAGTTGCCGTCCACGGAGAAGCGCGTTTTGCAGTACGCGGCCATCATCGGGCGCACGTTTTGGCCTGATGTGCTCCAGGAGGCCCTGGGCGAGGGGGACGCCGTCAAGGGGATAGACGTGGGGGAGGTGTTGAACAACCTGGAGCGCCGCCAGATAGCCCTGCGCCACGGTCAGTCCGGCCTGGGCGAAGGGTGGGAGTGGACCTTTCGCCATGCGCTGATTCAGGAGGTGGCCTACCGGGGGGTGCGGAAGAGCGTGCGCCGGCGGGTTCACCGACAGGTGGCGCAACGGCTCGAACAACGCCTGAGCGAGCACACGGCCTTTCTGATTCCCCTCATTGCCTATCACTACGAGCGCGGCGACCAGCCCGATAAGGCGGTGGAGTATCTCCAGCGGGCCGGCGAACAGGCGGCCGCCCAGTTTGCCAACGATGAGGCCCTGCGGTATCTCACGCGCGCCCTTCTGCTCCTTGACCAGACGGGCTGGCCCGCCGACCGCGTCCGCCAGGTGCGCTATGAGCTGCTCATGGCCCGCGAGGCCGTCTACCACCTGACCGGCCAGCGCGACCAGCAAGCGGCCGACCTGGAAAAGCTGGAGGCGCTGGCGGAAGTGTGGGGCGACCCGTGTCGCCTGGCCGAAGTGGCCTTGCGGCGCGCCGCCTACGCCGAGGCCATCAGTGACTATCCGGCAGCCCTCCAGGCTGCCCAACAGGCCGCCCGCTGGGCCGAGGAAGCCGGCGCGGTCAAACTGCACATCGAAGCCCTGATTGCCTGGAGCCGCGTGTTGTGGCAGCAGGGCGAACTGGAAGAAGCCCGCCAGCACCTCAACGAGGCCCTGATCCTCTCCCGCCGACACCGCTACTGGCAGGGCGAGGCGGCCAGCCTCCACTACCTGGGCACCGTCTTCTACCTGCTGGGCGACCTCCAGCAAGCCCGCGCCCACCTGGAAGAAGCCCTCACCATCCGCCGTCACATGGGAGACCTCCGAAGTGCTGCACAAAGTCTTAACAATTTAGTAGCAGTTTATTATGGTTTAGGCGACTACGCGAGAGCCAGAGAGTTTTGCGAAGAAACACTACGTATTCAACAGATAATCGGTGACCGTCAGTTAGAAGCTACAACGTTGAATAACTTAGCCGGCATCTATCATATTCTTGGTGACCTTGAACAGGCTCGAAGATTACATGAGCGGGCACTGAAAGTTTTCCGCCAAGTAGAATCTCGATACGGTGTGATTCTCTCCTTGGGGAATCTGGCGCTTGCTTTTTATGACTTGGGAGCATATCAGCAAGCTGAGCAATATGCTCGACAGGCTTTGCGGGAGCAGCGAGCTATTGAGAGCCGTAGCGGGGAGGCGGCTGAAATGACCCACCTGGCATTGGCCTTAGAGGCATTAGGGAAGCTGGAGGAGGCCTCTCGTCTTCACATGGAAGCTCGCCAGTTGCGGGAGGAGATCGGGCAGATTGCTCTGGCCTTGGAGAACACGGCTGGTCTAGCTCGCATTGCTCTCCAGCAGGGACACCTGGAAGAGGCCCTGGGCCTGGCCAACACGTTGCACCACTGGATTCAGAGCGGTGACGTGGGAGGGGCCGAACACCCCTTCCGCCTCTACCTGACGGTCATTGATATTTTCCTGGCCGCCGGACGCCACCAGGAGGCCCGCCAACTGGTGGAAGAGGCCGTCCGGCGGCTGGAGGAGCAGGCCGGCCGCATCAGCGACCCGGCCGTGCGCCGCTCCTTCCTGGAGCAGGTGCCCCTCCACCGAGCTATTCGGGAGCGGGCTGCACAGGTGGGAATCTCCGGTTGACCTCCGGCATTCCGAGGAGGCCAACCGGAGCAGGCACCGGCTGCGTTACATGTTGTCTGAAAAGGTGCGACGCACTTTTGCCAAGTGCGTCGCACCTTGATGTTCTGGCCGTCGGCGCCGCCCCTCCCCGTGAGCCTCTGGCTCACCGCATCACGGCCGGCAGGAAGAGGCGAATGGGGGCATCCAGACCAAGAAGTGCAAATCGTGTCAAGTGGCACACGCCCACCTGTAGCATGTTTTGGGCCGGGAAGCGAGCGTAGCTCGTTCCGCAATCCTCGGCGATGTCCTTCCACGCCTTCCCCTCTTTGTCCCAGAAGAGCAGCTTGAGCGTCTCCTCGGGCACGCCCTGCACGTCCTGGTCGCGGTAGCGAATGGTCACGGTGATGGTGCCCTGGAAGCGATATCCCTCGGCGGGGTCCTGGCTGCTGGGACGATAGGCGTCCATGTCGAAGGCTAGGCCGGCCAGTCGCCAGCCGGAGGGAAGGGGCTCGGTAATCTCCTCGCGCTTGGTAATGGCCAGCTTAACTGTTTCGGTCACACTGCCGGCCGGCATATCCAAGGTCATGGAAAGACCTTGGGTGTCGGTGTACACGAACCGGTCGTCCTTGTTGGGGTCGAGCGCCTTGTAGGGCACCTCGTCCCCTCCCAAGTCAGGAGCCGGGCCGAGGGGGCGGGGCTCGAAGTCCGCGTCAATGAGCACAGGGGTGCTCACGCCCGCGTCCACGGCCGGCGATGTGGGCTGCAAGTGATAGTCGTCGGCCATCGGGTTCACGAAGCGGGGCACGTCGAAGATGTTGATCGTGCCCGTGATCAGCGTGCCGCCGTTGTTGACCCAGTTGTTCGTGTTGGCCCACATGCCGGCGCCCCACAGCGTGGCCGTCATCACGGCCTGGGCGTTCGCGCCCACCTGCACGCCCGTTTGGTGGCCGACCAGAATGGTGTTCACGCTGGTGAGCACGCTGCCCAACTTCACGTCGAGGGCCGCTCCAGCGCTGGTGCCATTGTGGCGCACTACCGTGGCGTGGTACAGTTCCAGGTCGGAGTTGTTGTACAGCGCCACCGCCGTGCCGTCGCCGGCACCAACCTCGTTGTCCACGATGAGCACGTTGACGAGGTCCACACTGGACCCGTCGAAGTGAAAGGCGCCGCCGCCGTATTCACTCCTGTTGTTGCGGGCGAAAATCCGCTCGAAGTACACGTCGGGCGAGTTCGCCACCCAAACGCCACCGCCGTTGGCGTACGCGTAATTGCCGTCAACCTCTGCCGACTCCCAGTTCACCTCGGTCGAGTCTTCAATGCACACGCCGCCGCCGTTACCCGACCAGCTCCGGTTGGCGCGAATGATGTTGTCCTTGAAGGCGGCACCGTTGGCCTTCCCCAGGTAGAGCCCGCCGCCACATCCGGTGTTCACCGTGTTGCTTACCAGGCGGCTGAAGCGCATTTCCATGTACGTGTCCTGGGCGTAAATTCCGCCGCCCGTGTCGGCCGTGCTGCTGATCACGCCCACCTCAGTGAGCACGAGGGTGGCGCTCACGGCGTAAATGCCGCCACCGGCATCTTGAAAAGCGCCGCCACCCAAGCCGGTGGCATTGCCCTCGAAGACCTCCAGCGCCTCGATGTGCACATCGGGTGAAGGGGCCCCAGTAGCGACCGAGGGTGTGATGACGATGCCCCGGCCCTGGCCCATTGGGGCAATCACGACCTTGTACCTTGGATCGGGAGGTGGAGCGGAAGCCCATGTCGTGGTGGTGTAGCCGCCCCGCAGGAAGAGCGACTTGGAGATGTAGACACTCTGCGTAATGCCGTTACGCTGGAACGTGTGCGTGTAGACACCCTCGGCGATGCGGATTTCGTCGCCGGGGTCGGCGACGTCAACGGCGTGTTGGATGGTGCCACACGGGGTGTTCGGGTTGACACAGTTGTTGCCGGCGTCGTTGCCAAAGGGGGCCACGTAGCGTACCGTGAAGGTCGCTTGAGCCTTGGCGGGGGAGGCCGTGTGAGCGAGTATTCCGGCGAGGGAGGCGAAAAGGACGACCAGTAACCCACAGGCCAGCAGCACGGAGAGAAACAGGCGGTAGAATTTCATTGTCAAATGCTCCCTTCTTCTGATAAAGGGCAGGTGGGCAACGTGGGGCCGCAACAGTCACCGTTTCGACTTTTTAAACGTTCCTGCGGGCTCTTTTTGACTTAACACCAACTGTCTTCTCGAACAACATGTTTCAATCATGGTGTCCCCTGAAAACGTGGAGCGGTGGTGTGCCATTCCAACGGCTTGAGCAGAGATGCGGCTCGGCGCCGCCGTAGGAAAAGAAGAAATTGTGTGAAGGGGGCGGCTTCGCCGCCCCCTTCACACAATTTTCCCCTTGATGGGTGGACGGGTGGGGCGGCGGCGCCGAGCCATTTCGGTGAATACGTGGCATTTGTAGACCCAAACGTTGGTGACGTACAGACACCGCAGGGCAAGCGAACGAGCGCCACCCTTTGATTGTCACTATACTCAGAATACTCAGACGAAGAAGAGAACACAATAGGAAAATGGGCACTCTTCGGGGACAAGATGCATGGGAGCGGCACGGCTGAACCGCACCGCTCCCTCACCTTTTTCCTTCAAAGCGGCTCGTGCTCGTGGGCGCGAAACCGCTCCGTGGACTTCAGGCGCGCCAACTCGGCGGACGAAACAGGGGATGAGCCGCGAAAGTGGAGCACATCTACCTCGGCGTCGTAAGTAAAGTGGCGTCGCTCCCACTGGCCGGTGAGCGGCCAGCGGTGAACGATGTCGAATTGAATCTCCCCCTTCTCCACATCAACCTGCTCGTTGACCAGCCAGGCCGGCGCGTGGGGGTCCAGCATGACGGCCACCTTGTGGTCACGCGCGGCCCGCCACGCCTGAACACGGTCTGCACTCATGGCATCTTCCCTCCTCGGCAACACTTGTTCTTCGGCCACTCCAAGTATATCACCGATATCTGCCTATCGTCGCGCGCGGAAACTGATACCAATTGCGTTTGGTAACGTCGCCTGCTCACAGAAGGGGTGCGGCGCCGCCATCCCGCCCACCCAAAAGGG
>WFWG01000208.1 GCA_015491235.1 Ardenticatenaceae bacterium | reverse complement strand
CGAGGTGCCCGTCTGGCGGGCCAACGGCGCCTTCCGCGCGGTGGAAGTACCCGCTGGCGAGTGGGTGGTGCGCTGGCGCTACAGCCCCAACAGCGTCAAAGTGGGCTTCTTCGCCAGCTTCCTGGGGGCTGTGCTCCTGGTGCTGGGCGCGGCCTACTGGATGTGGGGGCGCATCTACCAGGAGCAGCCGGGGGAGCACGCGGTGCGCCGGGTGGCCAAGAACAGCCTGGCGCCCATGGCCTTGCAATTGCTGAACAAGGCCATAGACACGGTGTTCGCGGCCTTCATGGCCCGCATCCTGGGACCCGAGGGCGTGGGAGCATACGCCTTTGCCGTGGCCATCATCTGGTACTTCATCATCTTCACGAACTTCGGCCTGGGGACCCTGCTCACCCGCGAGGTGGCCAAGGATCCCCGTGCCGTTTCGCGCTACGTGAGCAACACGATTCTCTCGCGGTTGCTCCTCTTTGGTGCGGCCGTGCCGGTGTTGCTGGCCATCATCTGGGTGTGGGAGACGCAGTTCGGGCTGAGCCGCACGACCAGTTGGGCGATTGTCTTGCTGGCTGTGGGGCTGATTCCCAGCAACCTGGCCGACGTGCTCACGGCGGTTTTCCGGGCCTATGAGAAGTTCGAGGTCCCCGCCCTCATCACCACGGTGACCACGCTGGTGAAGGTGAGCCTGGGGGCAGGAGTGCTGCTGGCTGGCTACGGCATTGTGGGGCTGGCGGCCACCTCCGCTGTTACCAACCTGGTGACGTTCAGCGTGCTGGGGTGGCTGGCCGTGCGACATGGTCTCATCTTCCCTGGCGACACCTGGAGGGGCTACTGGCGCCAGGTGCGCGCCAACTGGGATTGGCCGTTCAGCCGCTCCCTGCTGGGCACCGCCTTCCCCCTGATGATCAACGACTTCCTGAGCACGGCCTTCTTCCGCATGGACGTGGCCATCCTCCAACCCATGAAGGGGGACACGGTCGTGGGGTGGTACAACGTGGCCTACAAGTTCATTGACGGCCTGGTCATCATCCCCAGTTCGTTCACGCTGGCCCTCTTCCCCGTTATCTCGCGCTACGCTGAGGGAGCGCGGGACTCCCTCTGGCGGGCCACGGTGCTCTCCCTGCGCTGGCTGATGTTCCTGGCCATTCCCATTTGTGTGCTGACCACGCGCTACGCCGACGCCATCATCTGGGCTTTTGGCGGGTCGCGCTTCCTGCCCCACTCGGCCATTGCGCTGCGGCTGCTGATCTGGTTTCTGCCCTTCAGCTTCATCAACAGCCTGGTCCACTACGTGCTGATTGCTGTCAACCAGCAGCGCTACCTGACGCGGGCCTTTCTCATCGGCGTGGGGTTCAACCTGGTGGCCAACTTGCTCCTCATTCCCCGCTACTCCTACCAGGCGGCGGCCGTCAACACCGTGCTCAGCGAGATTGCCCTGCTGCTGCCCTTCTACGCCCTGTTGCGGCGCCACGTGGGGCCGATTCCCTGGTTCACCATCTGGTGGCGCCCGCTGGTGGCCGGTGCTGTCATGGCGGTGCCCCTGTGGGCCGGTCACCTCTCCCCCCTGCTGGCCCTGCCCCTCTCCTTCCTGGCCTACGGCGGCGCCTTGCTGGTCCTGCGCGCCTTCACCCAGGACGACTGGGGCGTCCTGGAGCACCTGCTCCCCTCGGGGCTGTACCGCCGGGTAGCTCCCGTGGTGCATTTGGGGATCGTGGGGGAGGAGGGCTAGTACCCCGCTCGAACTGACCGGCAGGGAATAAACAATTGAACAGGTTGACGCATACCACGGGGTGGGGTAGAATGAAAGTGCATCGTTTCCTCTCGACGAACCCATCCCATGAGGCGAAAACAGACGGTTCAGGAGAACCCCATGGGCGAAGCACCTGAAATTTACATCCCTCCCACCCTGAAGCTCAAAGCCCTGCGGGCAGCCTTGGGCGTCTCGTTGCTCTTCTTCGTCTTTTACATCGCTGCCCACTATATCTGGGACTTGCCCTTTCCCACGCCTGTGGACTTGCTGAAAATTATGATCACAGCGATTGCCGGTGTGGGGCTGGGTGTGGGGTTCAGCCGGCTCTGGCCTCTGCCGCCCCAGCCGGGCTTCGAGCGCGTGATCCGCACACTGTTGCTCGTAATCCCGGCGCTGGGCATCGGCATTGGTGTTCAGTTCCTTCTCGAAGGTTTCCAGGCGCAACGGGCGTTTTATCTCATCTTCGCCTTTGCGGCCTGGATTGGTTCGGGGTTCATTGTGCGCTATGCAACCGATTGAATTCGTTCGGGCAACACCGCCGTTCGACCGCCTCCCTGAAGAGGAGGTGCGCCGTGTCGTGGCAGCGCTCAAAATTGTGCGCTACCCGGCGGGCACGCGCATTCTCCGGCAAGGAGGCGAGCCTTCTCACTGTTTGTACTTGATTCGCGAGGGGGCCGTGCGCCTGGAGCGGGATGGGCGTCCCGTCATGGTCATGGAGGAGGGCGAGTTGTTCGGCTTCCCCTCCATGTTGGGACGAAAGCCCCCGTTGTTCGACGTGATCACTGAGGAAGACAGCGTTATTTACCAGATTCCAGAGGCCCTCTTCCGCCAACTCCTCCAGTATGCCGACTTCGCGGAATTTTTCCTCCAAGGGCTGAGCGAGCGCCTGCGCCGCACGGCCGTTTCGGAGCCCCAGGCCCTGTGGGGCGACCTCGCCACGCCCGTCCGGGCGTTGGTTCGGCGCACGCCCGTCTTCGTTTCCCCCGAGACGAGCGTGGCCGAAGCCGCGCGGGTGATGCACGAAACGGGCATCAGTTCCGTGCTGGTGGAAGCCCAGCCGTTGGGCATCGTGACCATGCGCGACTTGCGCAGCCGGGTGCTCGCCCGTGCTCGTAGCCCTGAGACGCCCGTGCGAGAAGTCATGAGCGCTCCCCTCAAGACGTTGCCAGCCGACACGCCCATCTACGGGGCCATGCTCTTCCTCATGGAGGAGAACATCCACCACCTGCCGCTGGAAGAAGGAGGGCGCGTCGTGGGGGTGGTGACCGACAGCGACCTGTTGCGCCATCAGGTCAAGAATCCCCTCTACCTCTTCGAGCGCATTCGTGACTTGCGGGACCCTGCGGCCCTGCGCGAGTACGCCGACGAGGTGGCTGGCACCGTGGAGACAATGTTTCGGGGCGGGTTGGACGTCACGCGCATTGGGCGGATTACGGCAGGTCTCAACGATGCGCTGACCAAGCGGCTCCTGCGGCTGGCCGAGGGGCGCCTGGGGCCGCCGCCAGTGCCCTACGCCTGGATTGTGTTCGGCTCGGAAGGGCGCATGGAGCAGACCCTGCTGACCGACCAGGACAACGCGCTGGTCTACGCCAGCGAGGCTCCCGGTGTGCGCGACTATTTCGCTGAACTGGCCCGGTTGGCGGTGGACGGACTGATCCAAGCCGGCTTTCCGCCCTGTTCAGGGGGGTACATGGCGACGAACTGGTGTTATCCGCTGGAGCACTGGACAGCGCTGTTCCGCCGCTGGATCGAAACGCCCGAGCCGGCGGCCTTGATGGAGGCCGGCATTTTCTTCGACTTTCGCAAGGTTCACGGGGGGCTGGATTTGGCGCCCCTGGAAGCCGTTTGTCGAGAGGCAGCCTCCCGGCGCATCTTCCTGGCCCACATGGCGCGGGCTGCCCGCACCTTCCAGCCGCCGCTGGGCTTCTTTCGGCGCATTCGCGACGAGGGGGGCAAAGTGAACCTGAAGAAGGGCGGCATTGCCCCCATTGTGGCCATGGCGCGGGTCTACGCCTTGGAGGCGGCTTCGTCCGCGCGCTCGACGCCAGACCGCCTGGAAGCGGCCGTGGCCGGCGGCGCCCTCAGCCGTGAGGGGGCAGACATGCTCCTGGAGGCGTTTCGCTTCCTGATGCGCCTGCGCCTGCGCGAGCAACTGGAAGCTGTGCGCCAGGGACTCCCCCTGGAAAACACGGTACGCCTCGACCGGCTCACGGCCTTGGAGCGTCGCCACTTGAAAGAGGCATTCTTGGCCATTCGCGAGATGCAGGAAGCGTTGGCGCTTCGCTATCAGACGAACATGCTGGGATAAGCGGGACCTGTGTCCTGACCAACAGGAGGTGTGCCATGAACCGGCACCACATCGTGGGGCAGCGACTGGCGGCTCTCTTTTTGGGCGGCATGTTGCTCTTCAACTACCCCCTGCTTTTCCTGTTCAGCAGCGACCGAACAGTTGCTGGTATACCGCTTCTGTACCTCTATCTTTTTGTGACCTGGGGTGGCTTTGTGGGGCTCATGGCTTTCATTGTCGAGCGGGGACGAAAGTAAATTCGCCGAAAGCGAGGGAGTGTCGTGCTCCAGCCGTGGGTGATTGCACTGGTGGCCATCGGGTACATTGGCATCCTGTTTGCCATTGCCTATTACGGCGACAAGCGGGCCGATGCTGGCCGCAGTCTCATCAACAACCCCACCGTTTACGCCCTTTCGCTGGCCGTTTACTGTACGGCCTGGACTTTCTACGGCAGCGTGGGGCGAGCAGCCAGCACGGGAATTGGCTTTCTGCCCATCTACCTCGGTCCCACGTTGATGGCGGCCCTCTGGTGGTTCGTGCTGCGCAAAATCATCCGCATCAGCAAGGTCAACCGTATCACCTCCATCGCCGACTTCATCGCCTCCCGTTATGGAAAGAGCACCGTTTTGGGCGGTTTCGTTACGTTGATTGCCGTAGTGGGCATCATCCCCTACATTTCGCTACAGCTTAAGGCCGTCTCCGTCAGCTTTACCCTGTTGTGGCATTTCCCCGACCTCTCGCTGCCGGCCGTCAGTGCCATTCCGATCCTGCGAGACACTGGCTTCTACGTGGCCATCATGATGGCGGCCTTTGCCATTCTGTTCGGCACGCGCCACCTGGACGCCACCGAACACCATGAGGGGTTGGTGGTGGCGATCGCCTTCGAGTCGGTGGTCAAGCTGGTGGCCTTCCTGACGGTGGGCATTTTCGTCACATACGGGGTGTACAACGGTTTCGGTGACATTTTCGCGCGGGCATCCGCTGACCCCGATCTGCGTCGCCTGTTTACCTTCGACGCCAGCCCTTACGCTTTCGAGAACTGGTTCTGGCTGACTGTGCTTTCCATGATGGCCATCATGTTCCTGCCGCGTCAGTTTCAGATGGCCGTGGTGGAAAACGTGAACGAGCGGCACCTCAACACGGCCATCTGGCTCTTTCCCCTCTACCTGCTGCTGATCAACATCTTCGTGTTGCCCATTGCCTTCGCGGGCCGCCTCCTCTTCCCCGGCGAGGAGGCAATCCCCGACATGTTCGTCCTGCTCATGCCTATGGTGCAGGGCCAGGAAGCACTGGCCATTTTTACCTTCGTCGGGGGCCTTTCGGCGGCCACAGGCATGATCATCGTGGAGACGGTGGCCCTGAGCACGATGGTCTCCAACGATTTGGTCATGCCCTTGCTCCTGCGCACCGGCCTGTTGCGCCCGGCCGAGCAGCAGGACTTGCCCAGCTTGCTGTTGCTCATCCGGCGGATGGCCATCGTGATTATTGTCCTGCTGGGTTACCTCTACTTCCGCTTGACAGGGGAGGCCTTCACCCTGGTCTCCATTGGCCTGATTTCCTTCGCGGCCGTGGCACAATTTGCCCCGGCCATCATTGGCGGCATTTACTGGAAGGGAGGAACACGGCTGGGGGCGCTCGTGGGATTAACAGCCGGCTTCCTGGTGTGGGCCTACACGTTGCCCATTCCGTCGCTCGTCCAGGCGGGCTGGCTGCCTCAAAGTTTCGTTGAGCAAGGCCCCTTCGGCATCACCTGGCTGCGGCCCTACGCCCTCTTTGGGCTGACGTGGCTGGACCCGGTGACACATTCCCTCTTCTGGAGCATGGTAGCGAACGTGGGCGGTTATATCGCTGCCTCGCTGTTGGGGCATCAGAGTGCCATTGAACACCGGCAGGCCACCCTTTTCGTGGACGTGTTCAAGCAAATCGGCGAAGGGGACCGGGTCAGTCTCTGGCGGGGAGGCGCCTCTGTGCTGGACTTGCAGACGTTGCTGGAACGCTTCGTGGGCCGGAAGCGCGCTCGCGAAGCGCTCACCGCCTACGCTCAAGAGCGCGGCGCGTCCTCCATTGAAGAACTGGAGGCGGATCCCGAAATGGTGGAATTCGTGGAACACTTGCTGGCGGGCACGATTGGGGCGGCCTCGGCCCGCGTGGTGATCGCTTCCATCGTCACCGAAGAGCCCCTCAGCATCGAGCAGGTCATCCACATGTTGGACGAGACTTCCCAGGTGATCGCCTACAGCCGCCAGCTTGAGCAGAAGTCCCGCGAACTGGAGGCCGCCACCGCCGAACTGCGCGCGGCCAACGAGCGCCTGAAGGAGCTGGACCGCCTGAAGGACGAGTTCATCTCCACCGTGACCCACGAGTTGCGCACCCCCCTCACCTCTATCCGGGCCATGGCCGAAATCCTCTACGACAACCCCCAACTGGAGACGGACCGGCGCACTCAGTTCCTGGGCATTATTCTGAAGGAGAGCGAACGCCTTTCGCGGCTGATCAACCAGGTGCTCGACTTCGCCAAGATCGAGTCGGGCACCTTCGAGTGGCACATTTCCGAAGTAAACTTGCGGAACGTCATCGAGGAAGCCATTGCCTCCACCGAACACCTCTTCCGCGAGAAGCACGTGCACCTGAGCATCGTCCTGCCGTCCCGGGTGCCGCCCGTGTGGGCCGACCACGACCGCCTGGTGCAAGTCATGTTCAACTTGCTCTCCAACGCGGCCAAGTTCACCAAGGACTGGGTCGAAGTGCGCCTCTCGGTGGAGGCCGGGATCGTGCGCGTGGACGTGAGCGACAACGGGCCGGGGATCAGCCCGGAACACCAGGAGTTGATCTTCGAGAAGTTCCGCCAGGTGAGCGAGCGGGCCGGCAGCCGGCCTCAGGGAACCGGCCTGGGGCTGCCCATCAGCCGCCACATTGTGGAGCACTTGGGCGGCAAGCTGTGGGTGGAGAGCACACCAGGCGAAGGAGCCACCTTCTCGTTCACCCTGCCTGTCTGGCAGCCTGAAATTCAAGCGCCACCCCCTGTACCAGCCACGACGGAGGACAGGACACCATCACGCTCGCTTGGCGAAGAACCCAAAACGAGATAAGATAACACCCGTCCAGGCCTCTCTCGGGAGATTGTCAATGTCGAACAACAAACAGCCCAAGCAAGTGCTCATCGTAGATGACGAGCCAAATATCGTTATCTCGCTCGAGTTCCTGATGCAACAGGCCGGGTACGAAGTTCACGTCGCCCGCACGGGAGAAGAGGCGATCGAGATGATCAGCCGCTTGGAACCCGACTTGATCCTGCTGGACATCATGCTGCCCGGCATTGACGGGTTTGAAATTTGCCAGTGGGTTCGCGAGAACCCCGAGTGGGACCGCATCAAAATCATCATGTTGACGGCCAAAGGGCGGGATGTGGACGTGGCGAAGGGGTTTGCCCTGGGGGCTAACGCTTACATCACCAAGCCCTTTTCCACCAAGGACCTGATGGCCGAAGTGCGCCGCGTCTTGGAACAAGCGTAAATGGCATGAGAACAGGCCGCCAACTCGAGTTTTTTCTGTGGCTCACCAGCTTGCTCGCCTTCCTGGCTGGCGTGCTTGTGGCTGGGTGGCTGCTGAGTACCGGTGGTCCAACGGGCGGAACCCTCCGGCTGATTCTGACCTCGCGGAATGCGCTCTTTCTCGCTGCTGCGTTCCTGTTCGTTTTGCTCCTCGTCAGCTTCGTGGTTTACGTGGTTCACCACTTTGTGTTCACAGCCCGCCGTATGGCGGAGGAGACTACGATTATCGCCACGGTGAACTCATCTCACCGCCTGACACCAGATGGCCCTCCGCCGCTCCGTGCGCTGGCGGAGGCCATTAACACCCTGGCCGACCACTTTCAGCGCGTGCAGGTGGAACAGGAGAGCGCCCTGGAAACGGCCCACGCCGTTTTACAGGAAGAGAAGGAGCGGCTGGCAGCGCTGGTTGCTCAACTCACGGAAGGCGTGCTGATGTGCGCGCCGGATGGCCGCGTTCTGCTCTACAACGAGCAAGCCCGGCGCATTCTGGCCCCCTCTCCTCAGGGACATGGCGGGTTCGTCGGGCTGGGACGTTCGGTCTTCGATTTGCTGGAGGCCAGCGTTCTGACACACGCCCTTGAGGCCGTGCGAGATCGGTTGCACGGTGAGCGACCACTCTACCCGCTCACTTTCGTGACCCAGGCTCTCAACGGGCGCTTTGTGCGCGTTCGGCTGGGGCCAGTCCTGGGCCCTGACGGGGAGATGAGTGGCTTTGTGCTCACGCTGGAAGATGTCACCCGAAACCTGGAGACCAGCAGCCGCCGCGACCGGCTGGTGCAAATGTTGACGGAGAGAAGCCGGGCCGCCCTGGCCAATATCCGGGCGGCGATCGAGACGGTGGAAGCCTACCCGCAGATGGATGAGGCACAACGGCAGCGCTTCCACCGCATCATTCGCGAGGAAGCCGAGCGGCTCAGCGCACTGCTCGACGAGACTGTCCAAGAATATGCTGGCGTTCTGCGAGCTCGCTGGCGTCAGGAGGCGATTCCGGCCGATGACCTGCTGGCCGCCCTCCGGCGGCAGGTGGAGCGTACCGTTGGCGTTTCCGTGACCGTTGAACACGCCGAAGACGTGTGGCTGGAGGTGGACAGTTTCGCAGTTGTCCAAGCATTGGGGGCGTATCTCCACCACGTGTGTCGGATGCTGGCCGCTGAGCCGTGCTTCACGTTTCACTTCTCGGTGGAACGCCGTGGAAACCATGCAGCCCTGACCGTGACCTGGCCCGACGTCAGCCTTGACGGCCCCACGCTTTCTCGCTGGTTGCAGCGTCCACTCTTGAACGGGAGCAGTTCCCTCTTCTCGGTGGCCGAGGTGGCCGAACAGCACGGCGGCACGGCCTGGGTCCAACTCGATCAGGCTCGCTCGCACACGAAGCTGGTAATTTTGCTCCCCGTGACGTCTGAAGTGCCAGAGTGGGAGGAAGCCCTTCCAGTTCTGGAAAGTCGCCCCGAGTATTACGACTTCGACTTGCTGTTCCGGCGGTCGGAGCCGTCGCCCGAGTTGGACGACCGCCCACTCACCGAGCTTGCCTACACGGTCTTCGACACGGAGACCACGGGCCTCGACCCGGACACGGACGAAATTATCTCCTTGAGTGCTGTGCGGGTTGTGAACGGTCGCCTCTTGCGGGGCGAAGTGTTCGACCAGCTTGTGGATCCTCGCCGTCCGCTGAATCCCATCTCAATGCGCGTCCACCGCATTTCACCGGAAAAGTTGAAGGGACAACCCACGCTTGAAGAGGTGCTCCCCCGCTTCTACCGCTTTGCTGAGGGGACGGTGCTGGTGGCCCACAACGCGGCCTTCGACCTACGCTTCTTGCGGGCACGGGAGACGCGCGCTGGCGTCGCTTTTACGAATCCGGTGCTCGACACCCTGTTGCTCTCCGCCGTGGTGCACCCCGCCCAGGAGGACCACAGCCTGGAGGCCATTGCCCGGCGGTTGGGGGTTCCCATCATGGGGCGTCACACCTCGCTGGGCGACGCGCTCATCACGGCCCAAGTGTTCCTGAAGCTCATTCCACTGTTGGCCCAGCAGGGGATTCACACGTTGGGAGAAGCCCGGAGGGCTTCCGAGGAGACGTACTTCGCGCGCATTCGGTATTGACCTAAAAGCGGCCTTCCCTGTGCCGCGCCGTTTGGGCGTGCTGGAAATACCAGGCAGCAGCCTCCGTGCGGTTGGAGACGTGTAGCTTCTCGAAGATGTTCTTCAGGTGAAAGCGCACCGTGTTCTCGCTGACCGTCAGCGCCGCGGCGATTTCGGCATTCGTCAGCCCACGGGCCACGTGTTCCAGCACCTCCCACTCCCGTGGGGAGAGGTCGTGGCCCGGCGGCTTGCCCCGCCGCATGGCCAGCCATCGCTGGGCCGCACGCGGGTAAACCAGGTGACCGCTGGCCACCTGCCGAATGGCCTCCACTGTCTGCCGGGGGGATTCGGTCTTGAGGGCGAACCCCTCAGCGCCCAGTTCGATGGCGGTGTGCAAGCTCTCGCCGTCGCCGAAGGCGGTCAGCACCAGCACGCGCACCGGTATCTGGCGGCGCCGAATCTCGGCCAAGGCTGTGAAGCCGTGGTAAGGCATCTCCAGGTCGAGCACCACCACGTCTACTTCATGGGTTTCCAAGGCTGCTAACAGTTCGTCGCCACTCTGCACGGTGGCTACCACCTGGATGTCGGGCGTCTGGTCGAGAAGCGCCCGCAACCCCTCCAGCACCAGCGCGTGGTCGTCGGCCAGAAGAACGCGGATACGCTCAGACATGGGCGGGCACCTTTACCATAATTCGTGTTCCTTCGCCGGGCCGGCTAAACAGGTGAAATTCCCCGTTGAGGAGCGCAACCCGGTCACGCATACCTCTCAACCCAATGTGAGCTTCTGAACTTTCGGCCTCAAGCTCGTCGGGCGAGGGTGGCTCAAAGCCGCGCCCCTGGTCCACAACCTCCAAACAGACGTGCTCCCCTTCGCTCCAGAGGCGCACCCACTGCCTGTCCACGCCCGCATGTCGGTAGGCGTTGGAGAGGGCCTCCTGCAGAATGCGGTAGAGGGCAATTTTCACCGGCAGGTCCACCTCTTCAGGCACGTCTTCCACGGTCAATTCCACCGTGTTGCCTGTCCATTCCTCGTGCTGGAGCACCAGTCCCTCGATAATGGAAACCAAAGAGCGCCGCTTGAATTCAGGCGGCCGGAAAGTGCCGAGGAAGAACTTGATTTCGTAGAGGGAGGATTCCAACAGCATAGCCACACGGGCCAAATTGGGCACAAGGTCGGCCTTGGCGGGGTCCCTGGAGACATCGTCTTGGATGCGGGTTAACAAGGAAAGCGCCGTGAAGAGGTACTGGACTGGCCCATCGTGGATGTCCAGCACAATGCGGCTCAATTCCTCTTCTGTCAAAGAGAGCAAGCGGTGGGGAGCAGACTGGTTTCGGTCGGACATACAGACTCCTGTTTCCGGAT
>WFWG01000207.1 GCA_015491235.1 Ardenticatenaceae bacterium | reverse complement strand
CTACAAATGCCATGTATTCACAGGGATGGCCCGGCGCCGCCGGCCCACCCAACAAGGAAAAGTTGTGTAGAACTGGGGCGGCGAAGCCGTCCCAGTTCTACACAATTTCTTCTCTTACGGCGGCGCCGGCCCATATTTCTGCTCAAGCCGCTGCGTAAGTCCTGTCAATAAACGCGGACACCCTGAAAAAAGACTCACGCTGTGGGTTGAAAATGTTCATCAGGCGTTCATCTGCTGTCCGTACAGTGAAAAAGGAGCGTTGTTCCTGTGCTCGGTTCAGCGCTTCTCCGGCGAGAACGTCTGTGAAACGTGGAGCGTATTCTTCGAGTCAAGTGATCGGTGGAGAGGGAAGCACGATGAAGAATCTGCGGCGCATACCGTTCTTTGCCAGCCTGCCAGATGACATCTTGGAAATTATTCATGGGCACATGAAACAACGGCGCTTCCGGAAGGGCGACATCATATTCCGAGAAGGAGCGCCGGGAGATTCCATGTACATCATCGAGTCGGGCCAGGTCGAGGTTGTCTCAGAAGGAAAAGGGAACGAATCCGATGCGGTACTCGCCTACCTGGGTCCCGGGTCATTTTTTGGCGAGATGGCGCTCCTGTTGGGAGAACGGCGTTCAGCCACTGTACGGGTTGTGCTTGACGCCGAACTGTGGGAACTCCACAAACGTGATCTGGATTTGATCCTTCGGCGTCACCCTTCAATCGCCTTGCTCTTGAGCCGGGAATTGAGTCGCCGCCTCAGGCGCACAATTCACCAACCTACCGTGCCCGAGCGCCTTAACCTGATTGCCCTGGTGGGCGAACAGCCGCTCATATTTGTGGAACGGCTGCGTGCAGTTACCAGGGAACGCATTCTAGTCGTTGATCTGGGTGGACTTCCTCCCGAAACCCGAGAGGGCGCCTTGATGGAGGGAGTTACTGTCGAGCGTCTGGACCTCTCTGAGACGCCTGATGTTTTGGCCGGATACCTTAGCCGGCAGGTGGAGGACTTTGGCCGCATTGTTATGGCCATTTCGCCCCACGAGACGCCTCACGCTCGCATGGCGGTTGAATTGTCCAAAGTAGTCGTGGAGATCAACCATCGTACCACACCGTGGATTCGACGCCTGAAAGAGGCCGACCATTGGGCAACTCCCCCTACCCGACAGGGTATTGATCGAGTGGCTCGCAAGGTGGCCCGCAAGGTGGTGGCGCTTGTGCTCGGAGCTGGAAATGCACGTGGATTAGCCCACATTGGCGTGTTGCAAGCGCTAGAAGAGGCCCAGATTCCCGTTGACATCGTGGCCGGTTCGAGCATGGGTGCCCTAATCGGCGCTCTGTACGCTGTTAGCTGTTCTGTTGAAGAACTAAAGGCATTTGCGGCCCACCTGCCAAAAGCTGTAAGCCTTCTAGGGGGATTATGGGACTTGAGTCTTTTCCCTCGTTACGGAATCGTAAAGGGTGAAAAAGCCCGCCGCTACTTGGCTGAGCAGTGGTTTCACCAGAAGAACATCGAAGAACTCGAAATACCCCTCCGCATTGTGGCCACAGATGTCGCCACGGGCGACGAGATTGTATTCACTCACGGCCCTGTGGCCGATGCTGTCCGGGCTAGCATCGGCATTCCTGGCATCTTCGAGCCCTTTTTGTGGAACGGTCGCTACCTCATTGACGGGGCAGCGATCAACCCGGTGCCCACTAACCTGGTGGAAACGGATGCAAACATTATAATCGCCTGTAACGTGATCCCGTCCCTTCGAGAACGCGTTGCTCCCCGAGTTTTCCCGGCAAAGTGGCGGTTGCCCTCTCTGTTCGGTGTTCTTCTGCGCACGCAGGAGATTATGGCGGCCGGCATTGTGGAAAGCCGGTTGGGAGAACCTCACGTGCTTATTCAGCCTGAAGTGGCCGATCTCGGGTCGCGCGATTACAGTCAGTGGGAGGTGTTTGTGGACAGGGGGCAAGAAGCGGCTGAGGCTTGTATACAAGAGATTCGGCGCCTGCTTCTGCCGGGTGAATTCGACCACCATAACGGCGCACGTCCTTCCTCGCTGGAACTATTACCGCAAAGATTTGGGTAATGGGCGGCCACACAGGTTGACACAAGGCACTGTGTGCCGCCCCGCGAACGAAATAACAGCCCGGCTTCATCCCTCAACCGTCGCGCACGCCTTGCAGATGAACGAATGTCCACGGAACGTGCTCCCCTTGTTCATCTGTTGTTCATGCTTTTCCTGTTATCTTGAAAAGTAGCCATACAGGGTCACTCTGTTGGTTACTTGTTCTCCCTCTCCAACCGTGACACGGCCCGGAGCACAGTTGTGATTCTCCCCGCCGGTTCTCCCCCCGGCGGGGAGCGGGCCAATCTTCTCCTCCCGTCCCCCCTTCCCTTGTTTCTGATTTCCGCCAAGTTCACTGTGGCCGGCTGCTGGAGATTTTGCCGTCGAACCCCCATTTTCTTTCAGCTTTGACACAATGCTCAACTTTTGGTATCATCATTTCTGGCACTCGAACAGTTCGAGTGCTAAATAGTTGCATGGGACAAGCGTCTTGAAAGCCCCCGATGTTGGGGGGAACGAATGAGCAAGGGAGCCGCGATGCTCGGCGAGCTCACTGAACGGCAGCAGGCTATTCTGGGGTTGGTCGTGCGCGAGTACATCGAAACGGCCCAGCCAGTGGCATCTCGCACGCTGGCGGAGAAGTACCGCTTGGGTGTAAGCCCGGCCACCATTCGCAACGAGATGGCCGTGCTGGAGCGCTTGGGCTATCTGACGCACCCTCACACCTCGGCCGGGCGCGTGCCCACCGAACAAGGGTACCGCTATTTCGTCGAGCGCCTGATGGAGCGGGCCGAGTTGCCGGAGGACGAACAGCGCCTCATCCGCCACCAGTTTCACCAGGCCCGCCTCGACCTTGACCAGTGGATGCGGCTGGCCGCCGCCGTTCTGGCGCACACGACCCACGCCGCCTCCCTGGTCACGGCGCCTAAAGCCCAGCGGGCTCGCCTCAAGCACCTGGAGATGATTGCCATCAGTGACACCTTGATCTTGCTGGTGGTTGTGACGGCTGAGGGCCTCGTGCGCCAACAAATGATGGCCCAGCCTCAGCCACCGCTGACCCAAGAGACGCTCAACGCCGTTGCTCGCCGCCTGAACGCGCTGTTGGGGGGGCTGAACCGGGACGAGATCGAGCCACTCCTGCCCGCCCTCACATCCTTCGAGCGCGCTGTGGGCCAGTTGGTTGCGGAAGTGCTCCAGCGCGTGGACTCCCGCCGCGCTACCCAAGTGTACCGGGACGGGCTACTTCATGTGTTGCGCCAGCCCGAGTTCGCCGACACCGAGGCCATCTGCCAGCTCGTCGAAATCATGGAGCAACGGGCGCTGCTGGAGTCCATCGTCGAGGAAGTGCTGGCCGCCGGAGGCGTCCAAGTCATCATCGGGGGCGAATCACGGTGGCCTCAGATCGGCGAGGTGAGCTTAGTGGTCGCGCCCTACGGGGTCGCCGGGTACGCGGCTGGCGTGATGGGCGTCGTTGGCCCCCGCCGTATGCCTTACGGTCGCGCCATCTCCACTGTGCGCTTCGTCTCGAACCTGATGAGCCATCTCCTGGCAAGTCTGTACGGCGCTGAAACACCACCAGAGACGGAGGAAGAGGAGCAATGAGCGAGATCAAGCCAGAGGCTGAAACGCCGCGCGAGGAAGTGGCCGAGAACGTGTCCGATGAAAACCGGTCCGACGTGGCTGGGACCACGGCTGCTGAAGTACCCGGAGTCGCCGAGCCTGCAAATTTGGATCAGGAGACAGAAGTGACCGAAAGTGAAGCGGAAACCATTGACGTCGAGGCACTGAAGGCCAAGTTGGAAGAGGCTCAGCGCCAAGCTGAGGAGTACCTGGACAACTGGCGGCGCACTGCCGCCGAATTCGCCAACTACCGCAAGCGCAAGGAGCGCGAGGTGGCCGAGTTCGAGCAGCGGGCCAACGAGCGGCTCATCGCGCGCCTGCTGCCAATTTTGGACGACCTACAACGTGCGTTGGAAAATGTCCCCGAGGAGTTGCAAGGCCACGAGTGGGTGGAAGGCATTCGGCTCATTGAGCGCAAGTTTTGGTCTGTCTTGAAGCAGGAGGGGGTTGAGCCCATCGAAAGCGAACCGGGCATGCCCTTTGACCCGCTCTATCACGAAGCCCTCTTCACCGAAGAGAGCGAAGACCACGAAGCCGGACATATTCTCGAAGTTTACCAGCACGGTTACCGCTATAAAGGGAAAGTCCTGCGCCCGGCCCGCGTGCGCGTCGCCCGGTAGCCCAGTGGACAGTAAGCTGTGATCAGTAAGCAGTAAACAGTGAACTGTTTACTGTCTTTACTGACAGGACGTACGCGGTAGTGGTGCAGGGCGGCATTTGGGGGAGAGAAGGAGGCTGGGGGGACACCCCCCACGCCCCCCGGCAGGGGGTTTCACCCCCTGCACCCCCGGAATACGGCTGGGCAAGACATTCTGCCCAAGGAAACCGTGTAACTCCTGTTACTGATTAC
>WFWG01000206.1 GCA_015491235.1 Ardenticatenaceae bacterium | reverse complement strand
TTTCACAGATTTCACGGATAAAGAAATTTTGGCGCGCGGTGAAGGTGCGACGCACCTGCCAGGTGCGTCGCACCTTGCCCCTTATCCTGCGCGAATATGGTTCTCGCTCATTCCTGACGGCTGGTGTCATGGCTGCTCGTCCTGACGGTGGTTTCGTTTTCCTTCAGTTGCTATGCCAAGTTGCGCGAAGGTGTTGGACAATCGGAAAGCCCTGGTCGAGCGATAGGAGGTGTTTGAAGCTGAGGGGTGTTCTCGTCAACGTCGGCTCAATGATCGCCGTCGTGCTCATAGCCTTTCTGGCGCGTGCCTACCGCCTGGACGCCCAAAGCCTCTGGTACGATGAGGCCCTGAGCGTTCACTACGCCCGACTCCCCTGGCCGGACCTGGTGGGCGCTGTGGCCCAAAGTGACCACCCGCCCCTTTACTTCCTGATGCTTTCCGCCTGGGTGCGCCTGGCGGGCGACAGTGAGTGGGCCGTCCGCTTCTTCTCGCTGGCGGGGGGTGTGCTCACCGTGCCGCTCACCTTGCGGCTGGCCCGTGACCTGCGCTGGCCTGGCGCTGTGGGCGCTGCCTTAGGCGTCGCCCTTTCGCCGTTCCTCGTCTGGTACGGCCAGGAGGCGCGCGCCTACACCTGGTTCACCGCCACCGCGCTGGCGGCCAGCCTGCTGCTCGTGCGAGCCCTGCGAAGGGGACGGTGGCCGCGCTGGCTCGCTTATTCCCTTTCCATCACTGCTCTCTTTTACCTGCACTATTACGCGGTCTTTGTGGTGAGCGCTCACGCTTTCTACGCGCTCGTTCTTTCCTGGAGGGGGCGGGGGGGCGCGCGCGGAAGCCGCAGCGAGGGGAAGCCGCCGTTGCCGGGTTGGCTCCCGTCGCCCCTGGGGGAATTTGCCGCCAGCGCGTTGGGCGGGCTGGTGCTCTTCCTGCCCTGGGCACTGCGAGCCATTCCCCAACTCCTGCACAACCGCACCTACTGGCAAGGCGCCTTCCCCGCATCCCGGGCGCTGGTTATCTTCTTCCGGGCGGCCGCCACGGCTCCTGCCGTGCCGGAGGGCGCCTGGCGTGAACTGACCACCCTCGCCTTGCTGACCCTCGTCCTGATGGGGGCGGTGAGCCTGGCGCACCTGAAGGCCGATCGCCTGCTCGTGCTGGCCCTCCTGCTGGCGCCTTTAGTGGGCGTGGTGGGGCTGGTGTGGCGGGTGCCCAAGTTCGCCCCCCGCTACCTGGCCGTGACGGTTCCCCTGCTCTTCATGTTCGCGGGCGTTGCGGTGGCAACGCCACGGCGCCCCGCGTTGCGCCTGCTGGCCCTTCTCCTGTTGGGCGTGTGGGGGTGGGGCGCAGGCCGTGCCCTCTGGCACCTCTACTTCGATCCCCGCGTGGCCCGCCCTGACATGCGGGGCGTGGCAGCCTACGTGGCCGCCCACAGCCAGCCGGGGGACGCCGTGCTGGTGGTCGCGGGCTACAATGCTCCCACCTTCACGTATTACAACCGCGCGGGCTTGCCGGTCTACGCCCTGCCCGAAACCCTGCTGCCCGACACCGAACACCCCCTCGACGGCCCACAGGTGGCTCAAGCGCTCAACGCCATTGCGAGCCAACACTCGCGCCTGTGGCTGGTGCTGTGGCAGGAAGAAGTGGTGGACCCCCAGCGGCTGGTGGTGGACCAGCTCGTGAGCAACGCCCTGCGGTTGCCGGTGGAGGCCACTTTTCACGGCGTCTCGCTGTTGCTCTTCTCCCTGGAAGGAGCCTCCTTCGACGCCACCCTGCCAGTGGAGCACCGTGTCGGCGCCACCTTTGGCCCGGCGATTGAGTTAGTGGGCTACGACCTGTCGAAAGGCGGGTGGGCCCGCGACTCGCGACAAACCGAGCGCCGGCAAGGCGGAGGCGGGCGCGCCGGCCGCCGCCGTCCCCGCTTTTTGCCGGGCGAGACCCTCTACCTGGCCCTTCACTGGCGGGCTCGCCAGCCGGTGGAGACCGACTACGTCGTCTCCGCCCAGCTTCTCAGCCCGCGCCGCCACATTTACGGCCAGTTCGACCGCCCCGTTGGGGGGGACTTTTACCCTGTCAGCCGCTGGGCCGTGGGGCAACGGGTGCGGCAGGAGCACCCGCTGACGGTGCTGCCCGGAACGCCGCCGGGTGAGTACACCCTGGTCGTGGTGGTGTACGACCCGCGCACGGGCGAGCGCCTGCCGGCGCGCGACCAGAACGGCCCCGTGTTGGACAACGCGCTGCCCCTGGCGACCGTCGTCGTTCCCGAGGCGCCCACACCGTTGGAGGCCATAACCGACATGGCGTACCGCCTGGACGTGTCGGCCGGCGGGCTACGCCTGGTGGGGTACACCCCAGAGGCGGATGCGGTGCGCCCGCCCACGGCCTGGCGCTTCACCTTCTTCTGGCAGCGGGAGGAAACCCGCCGGGCGGGGTGGCCCTCCGCCCTGGAGTTGCGCCTGGTTGGAGAGGAGGGGAGAGTGGCCCTGGCCTGGCAGGCCCCGCTCGTGGAGGGGCGCTACCTGCCGGCGGTCTGGCCGGGGGAAGGCGTCGTCCGTGACGTGCAGGACGTTTTCATTCCGGCGGAGGTGGAACCGGGCCGCTATCGCCTGGAGGTGCGCTGGACCAGGGAGATGTCGTGGGTTCCCCTCCC
>WFWG01000205.1 GCA_015491235.1 Ardenticatenaceae bacterium | reverse complement strand
GTGTTCAACCCCTCCTCGATGAGGCGGCGGCAGATTTCCTTGGCCCGGTCGAGTTGCAGGTTCCAGATGTCGTCGGTGATGCCAATCTCGGTGGCGTGCAGCCCCTTGACCAGCCAGCGCCATTCGGCGATCACGTTCTCCACGCTGCGGGGGCGCCACGTGTCGCCGGTGACCGGCTTGGAGCAGAAGTTGCACTTGTAGGGGCAGCCCCGGCTGGTGAGAATGGTGAAGGCGCGGGCGTGCGGGTCGAGCCCGTCGGTGAGGGGCTGCAAGTTGGTGTACCGGTCAATTTTGAACAAGTCGTGAGCCGGGAAGGGAAAGCGGTCAATGTTGTCGTCCAACTGGCGAGGGCGGTTCATGATGGGCTCGCCGTCCCGCTTCCAGACAAGGCCGTCAATGTCGCCCAGGTTCTTGCCGCCACTCTTCTCCAGGTCGGTCACCAGCTCGAGCAGGGTATCCTCGGCTTCGCCCACGGCCACGAAGTCCACGAAGGGCTGCTCGGCGCTCTCCATGGGGAGAATCGTCAGGTGGGCGCCGCCCAGGATGGTCCACTTGCCGCGCTTCTTGGCCGCTTTGGCCATGTCCCACGCCTCGTAGATGAGGGGGGTGGTGGCCGTGATGCCCACCATGTCGAAGCGCGTGCGGTCCAGGTAGGCCTCGAAGGGCTCGTCCTCGACGGCCGCGTCGTAGATGGCCACTTCGTGGCCGTTCTCCCGCAACACCGCCGCCAGGTAGCCGAGCCCCAGCGGAATGTGCTTGCGCGACGACCACACTTTCGATTCAGGACTGGCAAGCAATACGCGCATTGGTTTGCGCCTCCTTTTTCACAAAAGTTTCCCGGAAGGCGCTTGCTTCCGGGAAGAATGTAGAACGAACGCGGGAGGCGGCTTCGCCGCTTCCCCTTCAGGCCCGCTTCAACTCAGGTCGGCGGGAGCCACCGTGGGGTGCTCCGCCGCCAGCGCCACCGCCTGTCAAGTTGTTCCAGATGGTGCGCGCCTTGCGGGCGTACTTGCGTGGGTCGCTGTACTTCTTCCACGCCTTGCGCACGGCCCGCTTCACGCGGTTGCGGAAGAGCCGCTTCTGGCTCTCGTCGCGGGCCCACATGAGGAACTCGATGTCCAACCCCTTGATCTTGGCCTCCGTGGGATTGCGCCGGTAGGAGTCGTGGTCCATGACCAGGTGCAAGTTGTGCTGGAGGCCGTACTGGAAGAGGTCCGAGCCCGGGTGGGGCGTGTAGAAGGCCGGGCTGTAGTAGTCCGGGTCAATGATCTTCAACATGCTGATGGTGTCCATGACCTCTTCTTCGGTCTCGGTGGGGAGGCCCAGCATGTAGTTGGCCCAGATGGTCAGGCCGTACTTGCGGCAAATCTTGGCGGCGGCGATGTTCTTCTCGCGCGTGGTTCCCTTGCGAATGAAGTTGAGCACGCGGTCGTTGCCGCTCTCGAAGCCGATGAAGTAGCCCTTGAGGCCCGCGTCGGCCATGAGGGCCACCATGTCCTCGTGGTGGTAGATGATGTCGGCGCGGGACTGGCAGAAGAAGGGCTGAGTGAAGCCCTCCGCCTTGTACTTCTCGCAAAACTCGATGACCCACTCGCGGTCCTCGGTCAGACAGTCGTCGTGGAACATGAAGGACGCGAAGTTGTACTTGTCCCGCAGCATCTTCAGCTCGGCGATGACGTTGTCCACCGAGCGCCGGCGGGTGCCCTTGCCGAAGAGGAAGTCTTCCATCGGCTTGCAGAAGTTGCACTTGTAGCGGCAGCCGCGCCCGGCGATGATGGTCACGAAGGGCGGGGGCAACTCCTCCACGAAGGGCACCTCGGGCGAATCCAGGTCGTAGCCCCACTTGCGCCACTCCTCCAGGAAGAGGTCCCGGTCGGCGAAGGGCAGCTTGTCCAGGTCGGGGTGGATGCCGATGAGCTTGCGGCTCTGGGGGCGAGAGCCAGCCGCAATGGAACGCACCAGGTTGGTGAAGGTGATTTCGCCCTCGGCGATGACGATGTAGTCCACCAGCGGGTTTTCCAGCACCTCGTCCGGCTCGGCCGTGGGATGGGGTCCGCCCACCACGGTGATGGCCTCGGGCTTGACCTCCTTGATGATGGAGATGGCCTCCATGACGGGGTTGAAGTCCACGCTCATCATGGTGAGGCCCACCACGTCGGGGTCGCGCTGTTCGAACACTTCCCGGAAGTGCTCCCATCCCCGCAGGGCCCGCAGGTCAATCAGGTCCACCTCGAAGCCGGCCTCCTTGAGGCAGGCCGAGAGGCTGGCCAACCCGTGGCTAATCCACCCCGAGTCCATGCCCTGCTTCAGGCTGTTGAACCCCTTGCCAGCGATGCCGGCGTAAACGAGCGTAACCTTCATAGCTGCCCTCCCTTTGGTTCAGTAATCAGTAATCAGTTATCAGTCAATTACTGATCACTGTTTACTGTTTACTGATTACTGATCACTGGACACTGATCACTGACTAACGGCTACCGACGTGCCCAACTCGCGGGCCAACTCCTTCTTCACCTTGCGCGGGAAGATGGTGCGGAAGGCCACGCGGCTGGTGCGCGGGAAGTTGAGCCAGAAATCCTTCCGCAGCAGCGTGCGCACAACGCGACGGGGCCGCAGGTAGAAGCGGCGGTAGGCTTCACGCCACTTGCGCTCCACCAGTTCGGCGGTCAACTCGCCCATTTCGTAGCGGGCTTTCCCGTCGAAGAAGACGTAGTCGTCCCAGTCCTTCACCAACATGCGCCCCTTGCGCTTGACGATTTCGTAGACCTTGGTGCCGGGGTAGGGCGTCATCATGGAGAAGTTGGCAATCATCGGGTCCAACTCAATGGCGAACTGGATGGTGCGCTCCATCGTCTCCTCGGTGTCGCCTGGCAGCCCGATGATGAAGAAGCCGATGGTCTCCAGACCCACCTCCTTGGCGTTCTGGAAGGCTTGGCGGATGGTGTCGTGGTCAATGCGCTTGTCAATGGAGAGCATGATGTCGGGGTCGCCCGTCTCCACGCCGAAGGCCACCCGCTTCAGCCCGGCTTCCTTCAAGTGGGCCAGCAGTTCCTTGGAAGCCAGGTTGGCGCGGATGCCGTTCACGAAAATCCACGGCACGTGGTTGAGCTTGCGCCGGATGAGCTCGTCGGCCAGCTCGTGCAGCCGGTCCACGCGGATGTTGGCGCTGTCGTCCAGCACGCCGATCTCCTGGGCGCCGTAGTCGCGCACCAGGTGCTCCCACTCGTCGGCCACGTTCTTGGCCGAGCGGCAGCGCCACTTCTGGGGCATAATGCTTTGGGAGCAGAAGGTGCAGCGGTACGGGCACCCGCGCGAGGTGAGGATGCTGAAGGAGCGGGCGCCGTCCACGTGGTCGGTGGCCGGCTGGAGGTTGGTGTAGCGCTCCATCTTGAAGAGGTGGTAAGCCGGCCACGGCAGGTCGTCCAGGTTGGGAATGGGCGGGTGGTCGGGGGTAATGTGCATTTTGCCGTCGTTGGTGCGGTAGGTGATGCCGAAGACGGTGTCGAGCAGGTGGGCTTCAGGGTCGAGCAGGTCTTCGGCGGTGAAGTCCGGGTCGGTCTGCTTGGCGCGGTCAATTACGTCCAGCAACTCGACCCAGACCGCCTCGCCCTCGCCGCGCACCACGATGTCAATCTCGGGCCGCATGGCGCTCTCCTCGCTGAGCACGCTGGGGTGCGGCCCGCCGATGATGATGGGCACGCCCGGCAACACCTGTTTGATGAGCTGTGCCGTGCGCCAGGCCTGCTTGACCTGGGGGGTGTTGGCGGTGATGCCCACCACGTCGGGGCGATACTCGCGCAGGAAGTCGGCCAGGGGTTCGTCCTCGACGTCGGCGTCGTAGATTTTGCAAATGTCGCCACGCCGCTCGGTCACGGCGCCCAGGTAGGCCAGTCCGAGGTGTGGCGTGGTGCGCGTGTCAATGGGCAGGCGAAACTTCGGGTTGATCAGCAGAACACGCAAGGTTCACCTCCTCGCAGGGATGCGTCGTTTTTCCTCCCACACAACACAGGCGCACGTCGCCAGGCGCGCCTGTGTTGCGTCGAGGGCGGGTCTCTTCGGTTTTGGGGTTATCCGCAACTGCACCCGCCGCCAGTGCCAGCGGTGTCGGCGTCCTTCGTGCGGAAGGAGTGACCACAACCACAGGAAGCCACCGCGTTGGGATTCTCGATGCGGAAACCGCCGCCCATCAAGTTGTCCACGTAATCAATGTGTGAGCCGGCCAGGTAGACGGCGCTGGTGGGGTCAATCACCACGCGCACGTCCTCGGCCACTTCGACCACGTGGTCGCTGGGGCGGGGCTCCTTCTCAAAGGCCATGCCGTACTGGAAGCCGGCGCAGCCGCCGCCGGTCACGAAGACGCGCAGGGCATAGCCCGGGATGTTCTTCTGCTCCATCAGCGAGCGGACCACGTTGATGGCGGCTTCGCTCATGGTGATGAGTGCCTCTTCCTGTCTGAATTCAACGGCCATAGCACCCCTCCTTGATTATGAAGACCTTCGTTCACTTGTAGATTTCACGGCGATGTCCAACGAAGTGGACGACGATTTTACGCTTCGTTCGGTCATATGTGTAAATCACGCGATAGTCACCGACACGCAGTTTGAACAAGCCTTTCCAGTGAGCAGTCAACGGTTTCGGTTTGATAAGGTCGAAATTTTCAGCCAACCAACGCAATTTTTTGAGTATACGTTGAGCTTCAACAGCGTCTAACCGCGACAAATCCCTTTCGGCATCTTCGGTGAATTCTACCGTGTACATTACCAGGACAAGCCGAGCCTTTTAGCTACTTCTTCTGCTGGTATCGTTTTAGCACCCGATTCAACTTCAGCAAGCGAACGCTCGAGTCTCTGTAAAATATCTTCTCGCAATTCTAACCCTTCATCCGGGTCTTCTAACACTTCCGCAAGTGTCTCTATAACGACTTCGCGGATAAGTTCTTTGAATTCTTGGATAGTCAAATCGGCCACTCTCGGTTCTGTCATATTTCACACCTGCTTGCTGTAACAGTTAGCCCTGCTGCTGAAGCCACATTATACCACGAAATCCACAGGGCCAATAACCTACCCCCCAATCTGGCTCATGCCGCGAATTTGCGGGTAGATGCCCGAACGCAGTTGGTGCCCCACGGGCTTAGCTTTCACGGCGCGCACGAACAGTTCCCGCAGGGCTTCCTCGCCGCCCGTCCGCAGGGTCTGGCGAAAGTCGAGTTCGTGGTCCGTGAGCAGACAGAGCCGCATTTTGCCGTCGGCCGTGAGGCGCAGGCGGTTGCAACTGTCGCAGTAGGGCTCGCTGACCGGGCTGATGAACCCCACCAGGCCGAGCGCGCCAGGGATGCGGTACATGCGTGCCTCGCCCACGAGTTGGCCGTCGAAGGCCGGCTCCAATGGCCCAAAGCGGGCCTCGATGTGCGCTTTGGTCTCCTGGTTGGAGACGTAGCGCTCGAGGGCCACGGTGGCCTGTGGCCCCAGGGGCATGGCCTCGATGAAACGGACGTGCCAGGGGCGCTCCAAGGTCAGCGCGGCCAGGTCGGCCACGTCCTCATCGTTGTAGCCCCGCAGGACCACGGCGTTGAGCTTAATGGGCGTCAGGCCGGCCGCTTCAGCCGCCAGGATGCCTTCCCACACGCGCTCGAAGCGGTTGTAGAGCATGAGCTGGCGCAGCCGCTCGGGGTTCACCGTGTCCAAGTGGATGTTGACGCGCGTCAGGCCGGCTTCTTTGAGGGGCTTGGCCAGCCTCGTCAGCAAGAGGCCGTTGGTGGTCATTGCCAGCGTGCGCACGCCCTCGATGTGGGCCAGCCGTTCCACGATTTCGACCAGGTCCGGTCGCAAGGTTGGTTCCCCGCCGGTCAGCCGGATTTTGTCGAACCCCACCGAGACGGCCGCGCGGGCGATGGCCTCGATTTCTGCCGGCGTCAGCAGGTCGGTCTTGGGCGTAAAGTGATTCTCGTCCTCCGGCATACAGTAGACACAGCGCAGGTTGCAGTGGTCAATGAGCGAGATGCGCAAGTAGTGGATGGGCCGCCCGTAGCGGTCGCGCAGGCGAGCGGGCCGCACTGACGACAGGTGTTCGGTTGGTGCCGGAGTCGCGGTCAAGAGTGCCATCGCACAATCCTTCCGTTCCGTTACGCCTGGCAGGTGCAGGCTCCGTTGCACGGTCCTATTTCAGGTCCACAACCGCCAGCAATGGGGGGCTGTCCCGATTTCCCTACCCACAACTCCTTGGCCGGAATCTCGACCCGACCCTGTTCCGTCTGGAGCGTGATGGTCTGCTTCAAAATGTTGCGCTCGACCACCTTGCCGCTGTACTTCTCAGTGACCACCCACTTGCCCACCTTGGGCATACCGGCGCTGGCGTCCTTGTAAAACTCGTACTCGTAGGCCAAGCAACAGCGCAGGCGCCCGCACATTCCAGCAATTTCGGAGGGCACCAGGGGCAGATCCTGGGTTTTGGCCATTTTGAT
>WFWG01000204.1 GCA_015491235.1 Ardenticatenaceae bacterium | reverse complement strand
GTGCTCTTCGCGGTGACCGACCCCAACGCCCAGCCCCGTCACCGTGGCATCACGGCCTTCCTCATTGAGACCGACCGGCCCGGCTTCATTCGGGGCAAGGTGGAGCCCAAGCTGGGCATCCGGGCCAGCGCCACGTGCGAGTGCCTGTACGAGGACTACCGTTGTCCCGTCGAGAACCGCTTGGGCGCCGAGGGAGAGGGCTTCAAGATCGCCATGAACGTGCTGGACGCGGGCCGCATCGGCATTGCGGCCCAGGCGGTGGGCATTGCCCAGGCGGCCTACGAGGCCAGCGTGCGTTACGCCAAGGAGCGCTACGCCTTCGGCCGGCCCATCGCCGAGTTCCAGGCCATCCAGTTCAAGCTGGCCGACATGGCCACGCGCATCGAGGCCGCTCGCCTGCTCACGTTCAACGCCGCGCTGGCCAAGGAGCGCAGCAAGCAGACGGGCCAGCGTTACACCAAGCTGGCCAGCATGGCCAAGCTCTACGCCAGCGAGACGGCCATGTGGGTCACCCACCAGGCTGTGCAGATTCACGGCGGCATGGGCTACTCCAAGGAACTGCCCATCGAGCGGTACTTCCGGGACGCCAAAATCACCGAAATCTACGAGGGCACCAGCGAGATTCAGCGCCTGGTGATTGCCCGCCAGGTGCTCAGGGAAGTGGGGCACCTTGTCTGACAGCGGTGCCATGATGTCACGCCATCAGCGCGAGCCAGCCAACCCCGGCGAGGAAGTCCGGCGCCGCCACGAGCGCCTTTTCGCTTCCCCCTCGCCGGGGCGCGAGAACGCCCTCAGTTACTGGTGGAAGACGGTTCACCCCCTGCGGGTGGTGTGGAACTTCGTCTGGATTTACGCCGCCCGCTACTGCCCGTCGCTGGCCCTCAAGCGGGCCATGCTGCGCCTGACGGGCATGAAGGTGGGACGCCACGTCTCGGTGGGGTTGGCCGTGGTCTTCGACATTTTCTTTCCCGACCTCATTACCATTGGCGACAACAGCGTCATCGGGTACAATACAGTCGTTCTGGCCCACGAGTTCATGGTGGACGAGTGGCGCAAGGGCCCTGTGGTCATCGGTCGCAACGTGAGCATTGGAGCCAACTGCACCATTCTGCCGGGGGTGGTGATCGGCGATGGGGCCACCGTCTCGGCCATGAGCCTGGTGAACCGGGACGTGCCCCCTGGCGCCTTCGTGGGCGGCGTGCCCATTCGCGAACTCAAACGACCGCCCCCGGCAGGGAGGAGTGACACGGAGGTGACATGAGCGTCAACCCGAAGATCGAGGAACTGCGGCGCCGCAAGGCCCAGGCGCGCCTTGGCGGGGGCCGAGAGCGCATCGAGCGCCAGCACAAGGCCGGCAAGCTGACGGCCCGCGAGCGCATTGACCTGCTGCTCGACGACAACTCCTTCCAGGAAATTGACATGCTCGTCGAGCACACCGAGACCAACTTCGGCATGGCCAGCAAGCGCATTCCCGGCGACGGTGTGGTGACCGGTTACGGCACGGTTGACGGCCGGCTGGTCTATGTCTACAGTCAGGACTTCACCGTCTTCGGCGGCTCGCTGGGGCGGGCCCATGCCAACAAAATTTGCAAGATCATGGACCTGGCCATGCAGAACGGGGCGCCCGTCATCGGCCTGCTGGACTCGGGCGGGGCCCGCATCCAGGAGGGCGTGGTGAGCCTGGGCGGCTACGCCGACATCTTCCTGCGCAACACCCTCGCCAGCGGGGTCATCCCCCAGATTTCCGCCATCATGGGACCGTGCGCCGGCGGGGCGGTCTACTCGCCCGCCCTGACGGACTTCATCTTCATGGTCAAGGAGACCGCCTACATGTTCGTCACCGGCCCCGACGTGGTCAAGACCGTCACCCACGAGGAGGTCACCTTCGAGGAGTTGGGCGGGGCCATGATCCACAACCAGACCAGCGGCGTGGCCCACTTCGCGGCCGACAACGAGGTGCAATGTCTGGAGATGATCCGCACGCTCCTCTCCTACATCCCCCAGAACAACATGGAAGACCCGCCCTACAAGACGCCGCTGGACGACCCCCTCCGCATGGAGGACGCCCTGGACACCATCGTGCCCGACAACCCCAACAAGCCCTACGACATGAAGGAGATCATCCGCCTGATCGTGGACGACGGCGAGTTCTTCGAGGTGCACGAGCACTTCGCCGAGAACATCATCGTGGGCTTCGCCCGCTTCAACGGGCGCGCCGTGGGCATCGTGGCCAACCAGCCGGCCGTGCTGGCGGGCGTGCTCGACATCAACAGCTCGGTCAAGGCGGCCCGCTTCGTGCGCTTCTGCGACTGTTTCAACATCCCCATCGTCACCCTGGTGGACGTGCCCGGCTTCCTGCCCGGCGTGGCCCAGGAACACGGCGGCATCATCCGCCACGGCGCCAAGCTGCTCTACGCCTACGCCGAGGCCACCGTGCCCAAAGTGACCGTCATCACCCGCAAGGCCTACGGCGGCGCCTACGACGTGATGAGCAGCAAGCACCTGCGGGGTGACATCAACTACGCCTGGCCCACGGCCGAAATTGCCGTCATGGGGCCGGAGGGGGCCGTCAACATCATCTTCCGCCGTGAGCTGGCCGAGGCCGAGGACCCCGAAGCGCGGCGGGCCGAACTGGTGGCCGAGTACCGCGCCCAGTTTGCCAACCCCTACATCGCGGCGGCGCGCGGCTACGTGGACGACGTGATCGAACCCCGCCAGACGCGCCCCAAAATCATCAGCGCGCTGGAGATGTTGCAGAACAAGCGGCTCACCAACCCGCCCAAGAAGCACGGGAACATCCCGCTGTGAGAAGACTGATGCGCGACAACTACCTTGATGCCCACGAACGCCACCTTGAAGATGCAGACTTGTTGTTCGATAACGCCCGATGGGCGAACGCGGAGTATCTGTATGGGCTGTCGGTGGAGTGCGGAATCAAAGCGTTACAAGAAGCAGCGGGGCAAAGGGTGAGACGCCAACATCTGCCGAATCTGATGCAGAACATGAACTATTTCGAGTTTCGCGGACGTGGGCATCCTAAAAGATATCCTCTGCCAAACGAGGTAAAGACAGCCTTCGGCAACTGGAGCATTAACCAGCGTTACCAGCACCGGAACCAGTTTACGAGGACAACAGCACAGAGACGCAAAGATGGGGCGCACGCGATGCACCGCTTAGTAACAAAGGTTCGGAGAGACAGGTGGCTATGAGCACCTTCGATCACATTCTTCCGCAACTCGAGAAGGTTCTGCAGGATCACAAAACCGTCTTGGAGGAAATTCGACCCTTCATCATCAACCGTGACCTTTTTGGGCGAGTCGGTTTCATCGTGAACGAGCGATGGCAAGACGATGAACGCCTGAAAGTTTTTGCCCGTGAGGTCAAAAAGCAGCTAGGACCCCATGCGTTCGACGAGGAGGAAGCCTTCCTCTGGGAGGAGAACGTTGATCCGGACACCGAGCGTGGCCCCAAAGTCGAACTCCGGCCGGGTGTTTGGTTGGTAGACCGTCTGGCCGTCGAAAGCGATTGGACTTGGACGCTAGAAGCCCAGGCCGATTCCGATTCAATGCGCCCGCGGATTGCCTTCTACTCCCTCAAGGGCGGCGTTGGGCGCTCCACAGCGTTGGCTGTTGCTGCGTGGGCTTTTGCCGGAGAGGGAAGACGCGTGTTGGTCGTAGACCTGGATCTGGAAGCCCCAGGACTTTCGGCACTTCTTTTGCCCGAAAACCGGCTGCCCGCTTACGGCGTCGTAGATTGGCTAGTGGAGGACTTGGTGGACAACGGCGATGTCATCGTCCCCGACATGGTAGCCTCCAGTCCCCTTGGGGACCCGCTCGAGGGGGACATTCTGGTCGTTCCTGCACACGGGCGCGACGCCGGTGCCTACGTCCTTAAACTGGGGCGTGTCTGGATGCCCAAACGAACCCACGACGATTCCCTGGAAACGTGGCCTGTTCGCTTGGCGCGGCTCATGTACACGCTCGAAACCGAAACGGAGCCGGACATCGTTTTGCTCGACGTGCGGGCTGGCCTGGACGAGACGGCCTCTGCGGCCCTCATGGCCCTCAATCCGTATCTGATTCTGCTCTTTGCCGTCGAAGGAGACCAAACGTGGACGGGGTACCGGTTGCTTTTTCGCCATTGGGAAACGTATCATGTCGTCAAGAAGGTATGGGACCGGCTTCGTGTCGTTGCGTCCACAGTCCCGGCCGATGAACAAAAGGAGTCTTACATCGCAAGCATACGTGAGAACGCTTGGAAGCTCTTTTCAGAGGCCATTTACACTGTTGTGGATGAACTGTACAACGACACCGACCCCGATGCTCCTCACTATCCCTGGCCCATTTATTGGGATCGGTCGTTGCTCGGTGTGCCCAATATCTACACGCAGTCTACCATCCAGCCGGTGTTCGACGAATTTCTTACACAATTGAAAGCTTATGTCGAAATCGGTGAAGTCTGATAACCAACACTTGCGCCGGGCTATCCTTAGAGCTTTGCCGGATGATGTGACGCTCGACCGACCGCCCGAGCGTCGACATGTCTATGTGCCCCTTGCCCACAAGAAGGCTTTGCGCCTGGAATATCTGGTCATCGTCGGTGGAAGAGGGGTTGGCAAGACGTTTTGGGCACTCGCACTCCAGGACCCTGCCATTCGGGCATATCTCGGCAACGAAGTCCCCGATCTTGCCAGAGTGGATGTCCGCCTGGGATTTGGCCCAGTGCCCAACCTGGAACAGTATCCCGACGCCAAAACGTTCACTGCGCTCATTGGGAAAAACGACGCCGAGGCGTATGACGTCTGGCGGGCCGTCGCCTGTCGCTGGTTTGCGGACCAGGTGGGTGCTGATGTGCCTCGCGACCGTTGGGAGGCAAGCGTGGCCTGGGTGCGCGACAATCCCGAACAGGTTGCACGCCTGTTCGAGCAGGCCAATGCTCGATGGCAAAAGCAAGGACGCCACGGTCTCTTGGTCTTCGATGCCCTCGACCGGGCTGCCCACGAGTGGCAAACGGCTAACGCCATCGTGCGCGACCTGTTGCGCTTTATTCTCTACTTGAAGCCTTTTTCACACCTGTTTGGCAAAGTTTTTCTGCGGGAAGATCAACTCCACCCGCGGGTCACCGATTTCCCTGATGCCTCCAAGGTGCTGGCCATGCAGATCCAACTGGTTTGGCAACGCCATGATCTTCATGGCCTCCTGTGGCATTATCTTGTCAACGCACCGGGCGCGGATGGTGAGCAGTTGCGAAAGGTGTTTCAAAAGACGACTGGCCAGTCCCTCGAGAGAAAAGAATTCGACAGTGTAGAGAGCCTCTGGGTGCTGCCGAGTGTGGTGAGGCGGGACGAGAGTCTGTTGCGTCGCCTCTTCGAGCAGTTGGCTGGCCCCTGGATGGGACGCGACCGCCGGCGTGGCATTCCTTACACTTGGATCGTGAACCACTTGGCCGACGCCAGGGGGCGCGTTACGCCCCGCTCCCTGCTGGTCGCCGTTCGCAAGGCAGCAGAAGATTCGCTGGAGCGATACCAGACGCATTCTTTTCCACTTCATTACGAGAGCATCAAACGTGGAGTGCAGGAGGCATCACGAATTCGTGTGAGGGAACTCGCTGAAGACTTCCCCTGGGTCGAAAAGCTCATGGAGCCGTTACACGGCTTGGTTGTCCCGTGTGAGGACCGTGAAGTTATACAACGTTGGCATGAAAAGTGGGGCCAACCCAAGGAAGACCTCTTCAAGGATGAGCGCTTGCCCCCCGAACACTGGATCGAGGGTTGGGCCGGTATCATGCGCGATTTGGAAGCCTTGGGGGTGTTCTACCGGCTGAAAGATGGACGCGTCAACGTTCCTGACATCTACCGCATTGGTTTCAACCTGAAACGCCGAGGTGGTGTCAGGCCGGTCCAATGAATGGAGGTGGCGAGAGCACATGTTCCGCAAAGTCCTGGTTGCCAACCGTGGTGAAATCGCCGTGCGCGTGATTCGCGCCTGTCAGGAGTTGGGCGTCCAGACGGTGGCCGTCTATTCCGAGGCCGACCGCAAGGCGCTGCACGTGCGCTACGCCGACGAGGCCTACTGCATCGGGCCACCCCCGCCCAACGACTCCTACCTGCGCATTGACAAGCTCATTGACGTGGCCATCCGCTCCGGCGCCGACGCCGTCCACCCCGGCTACGGCTTCCTGGCCGAGAACGCCACCTTTGCCCGCGCCGTGGCCGAGGCGGGCCTCACCTTCGTGGGGCCGGCGCCCGAGGCCATCGCCCTGATGGGCGACAAGGTGGCCGCCCGCGAGACGGCCATGCGGGCCGGCGTGCCCGTGGTGCCCGGCACGCCCCGCTCCCTCAGCGACGAGGAGTTGATTGCCGCCGCCGAGGAGATCGGCTACCCCATCATGGTCAAGGCGGCCGCCGGCGGCGGGGGCAAGGGTATGCGCGTCGTGCGGGACCCGGCCGACCTGCCGGCCGCCCTCCAGGCCGCCCGGCGCGAGGCCAAGGGCGCCTTCGGCGACGACCGCATCTACCTGGAGAAGCTCATCGAGGGCGGGCGCCACATCGAAATTCAGGTGCTGGCCGACGAGTACGGCAACGCCATCGCCCTGGGCGAGCGCGAGTGCTCCATCCAGCGCCGCCACCAGAAGCTGCTGGAGGAGGCTCCCTCCCCCTTCGTGGACGAGGAGCTGCGCCAGCGCATGAGCGAGACGGCTCTGGCCCTGGTGCGGGCGGTGGACTACACCAACGCGGGCACGGTGGAGTTCCTGGTGGACAAGGACCGCCACTTCTACTTCCTGGAGATGAACACCCGCCTCCAGGTGGAGCACCCCGTCACCGAGATGGTCACCGGCGTGGACATCGTCAAGGAGCAGTTGCGCATCGCCTCGGGCCGCCGCCTGCGCTACCGCCAGGAGGACATCCGCCTCAAGGGGTGGGCCATGGAGGCCCGCATCACGGCCGAGGACCCCTACAACAACTTCCTGCCCTCCACCGGCACCATCACGCTGCTCCAGGAGCCCACCGGCCCCGGCGTGCGCGTGGAAAGCGGCGTCTTCGAGGGCTTCGAGGTCTCCCTCTTCTACGACCCCATGATCGCCAAAGTCATCGCCTGGGGCGAGACGCGCGGCGAAGCCCTCCTCCGGCTGCGGCGCGCCCTCCAGGAGTATCGCATCCTGGGCATCAAGACCAACATCCCCTTCCACCGCCGCCTGCTCGACAACACCAACTTCATCGGCGGCGTCTACGACACCGGCTTCCTGGAAAACACCCCCGAACTGCTGGAGGGCACCACCCAGCGCAACGCGGTCCCGGCCGCCATTGCCGCCACGCTGCTCATGCACCAGCGGCGCCAGAAGGCGCTGGTCTTCGTGGGCGGCGCCGGGGGCCGGCCCAGCATGTGGAAGATTGCCGCCCGTCGGGAGGCATTGCGATGAGCACCCGGTACACCGCTTATGTGGACGGCCAGCCGGTCGAAATCGTCATTCACCCGGACGGCTCGGTGGAGGTGGACGGCCAGGTCATCGAGGTGGACCTGGAGCACATCTCCAACGAGACCATCTACTCCCTGCTCATCGAGCACCACGCCCACGAGGTCTACGCCGAGTACCTGCAGGAGGGCGAGTGGGTCATCCTGGTGGACGGCGAGCGCCACGAGGTGCGCGTGGAGGACGAGCGCGCCCGCCGCCTGCGCCAGCTCGGCGGGGGCACGCCCCGGCCGGTGGGCGACGTGCAGATCAAGGCCCCCATGCCCGGCCTCATCGTGAAGGTGCCCGTGGAGGAGGGCCAGCCGGTGACGGCCCACCAGGCCCTGGTCATCCTGGAGGCCATGAAGATGGAGAACGAGATCCGCGCCCCTGTCGAAGGGGTGGTGAAGGCCATCCGCGTCGAGCCCGGCGTGCCCGTGGACCAGGGAGAGGTGCTGGTCGTTCTGGGGCCCCCGCCGGAATCGGAATAACCTGGCGGCGCGGCCCGCGCCATCTTCCTGCTCGCCGACGGCTGGGCCTGTTTCCCGTGGGCGCAAAGCGGACCCCCAGAGGGGCATCCTCGTGAGCCTCGTCCGTCGAATTTGCCTCCTGGCCCCCTTTTCACTACGCTTTCCTTGACGAATGTCGCTTCCCGGGCAGGTGTCACCGCTGTTCGCAGGGCAACACCGTGTCCGTCCAATTGTCCCATCAGGAAGAGCCCGCTGGTGGGACCCTGGTCTCCAGGGGCCGAAGGAAGCGGGGACTCCATGTGCCAGATTCTTGACTTCAACACGTGCCGGGCCGAACGGTTGTACCGGGAGGGCCTGAACCACCTCGACCGCCGCGACATCGAGGCGGCGGTGGCGACGCTGGAGGAGGCGGCGGCCCTGAACCCGGCGCACACCCAGGCACGCATGGCGCTGGTCGCTCTCTACCGCCAGCTTGGCTTGCTGGAGTACGCCCGCGCCCACTGTGAGGCCGTCCTCGACCGGGCCCCCTCGCCAGCCGCGCACCTCTCCTTGGGGCAAATCCTGGTGGAGGAAGGCCGCTACGAGGCCGCCCTGGAGGCGTTTCGCCAGTGTCTGGTGCTCGACCCCCTGTGTGCCCGCGCCCGGCACGAGATGGGCTTCGTCCACTACCTGCGCGGCCACTACGGGGAGGCCGTCGAGGAATTCCACCACGCGGCGGCCATCGAACCCCTCTGGGAGACCTTCTACTTCCTGGGGGAGTGCTACCGGCGCCTGTGTCGTCCCCGCGAAGCCCAGCAGATGCTCCGCCAGGCCCTGGCCCTGGCCGGAACGCGGGAGCGCGTCGAACTCACGCGCGCCCAACTGGAGAGTGCCGCCCGCCAGACGGAGTTTCTCGGCTGCCGGCCGGTTTCCTGGAAGGACCGGGTGTACTGTGAAAGTGGGGTGGTGTACCTGGGCTCGGCCGGCGACGATGGCCTGAACATTCCCTTCCACTTCTCGTACACCTTCGACGTGTACGCCACGGCCGTCACGCTGCGCCGCCTGCTGGCCGTGGCCGAGGGGTGTGGGCTGCGCTTTCACGCCGCCGTCCCGGCCGACGCGCTCAGCGCTCCTGTGGCCCGGGCGCTGGAGGAGTTGTGGGCCTCGTCGTCGCCCTCGAACGGGCACGGCCAGGTTCTCGTGGTGCAGGCCCTCGGCAGCGACGCCGCCCGGCTTCAGGAGTTGGCGGGCCAGCACCCTGGGTCCCTCTCCTTCTGCCTGGCCGTCACCTGGGACGACCCGTGGCTGCCAGACTTCGTGGGCCTTTCCACGCCCCTCCCCTGCGCGGTGAGCTGGCACGCGGGCGAATGTGACAGCCCCCCCGACGGCGTTCCCTCCCCGCAGGAGCTTTTCCCCGGCGGCCGTACCAGCCAGGTGGCCGCCCGCATTGTGGACACGTTGCGCCGCCTCCCCCCTGAACCCACGCTGGACGCCCACGTCCGCTACTACGCCCGGCACCACCGCCGCCTGCGCTTCTGGCGCCGAGTCGAACGGCTCGAGCGCCGCTGACGCCCGTTCCCAGGCGCCCGTGGGCTTCAAATCCGCACCAGCAGGGCAAAGCTGATGTCCGGCAGGGAGGCGATCTCGGCGACCACGTGCTCGGGGGGCGGCTCGTCCAGCCCCAGCGCCATCACCGCGTGGCCGCGCGGCCGGTCGCGCCCCACCTGCATGAAGCTGATGTTGATGCCCTCGCGGCCCAGGATGGTGCCCACCTGTCCGATCATGCCGGGGCGGTCAATGTTCCGGCAGATGAGGATGTAGCCGTTGAGTTCCAGGTCAATGCGGAAGTCCCCGATGCGCACCACGTGGGGAGCCCCCTGCACCACGGTCCCCTCGATCTCCTGCACGTGGCCGTTCGTCAGCCGAAGGGTGATGGAGTTGGTCCAGGGCCCCTCGGCCGGGCGGTGCTCCTCCACGACTTCCAGGTGGCGCTGCTCGGCAATCAGGTCGGCGTTGACCCAGTTGATGCGCTGTTCGGAGACCGGCTCCAGCAACCCCTTGAGCACGGCGGCCCGCAGCGGGCGCGTGTCGCCCCGGCCGATGGTGCCGGAATAGACGATGTGTACCTGGCTGGGCCCGCCCGTGTCCCGCGCGAGCTGGATGGCCATGCGCCCCAGCCGTTCGGCCAGGTCCACGTAGGGGGCCAGTTCGGCCAGGGTTTCGGGCGGGATCATGGGCGCGTTGACCACCGTGGGGGGCAGCCGTCCCTCCAGGGCGGCGATGACCGCCTCGGCCACCTCCAGGGCCACGCCCACCTGGGCCTCGGCCGTGCTGGCTCCCAGGTGGGGCGTGGTGATGACGTTGGGCAGCCCGACGAGCGGGTTGTCGCGGGGCGGCTCCTCGCTGAACACGTCCAGGGCCGCGCCCGCCAGGTGGCCCGACTGCAACGCCTGGTAGAGGGCCTCCTCGTCCACCACGCCGCCCCGGGAGACGTTGATGAGGGAGCTGCCCGGCTTCATGAGGGCCAGCGTGCGCGCGTTCATCAGGTGGCGGGTCTCCTCGGTGAGGGGGACGTGCAGGGAGACGAAGTCGGCCTCCTGGAGCACGTCCTCCAGCGAACGCAACTCCACGCCCAGGGCGCGGGCCCGTTCGGCCGGCATGTAGGGGTCGTAGGCGATCACGCGCATGCCCAGCCCCTTGGCCCGGCGGGCCACCTCGCTGCCCACGCGGCCGAAGCCGATGAGGCCCAGCGTCTTGTCGGTGATGGCCGTGCCCACGAAGCGGTGGCGGTCCCACTCGCCCCGCCGCATGGCCTGGTCGGCCTGGGGGATGTTGCGGGCCAGGGCCAGCAGCAGGGCGATGGTGTGTTCGGCCGCGGCCACGCAGTTGGCCGTGGGCGCGTTCACCACGATGACGCCGTGCTCGGTGGCGGCTTTCAGGTCAATGTTGTCCACGCCCGTGCCGGCCCGCCCGATGACGCGCAGGCGCGCGCCGGCCTCGATGAGTTCGCGGGTCACTTTCGTGCCACTGCGCACGATGAGGGCCTCGTAGCCCGGAATGATTCGCTTCAGTTCCTCCGGCGAGAGCTTCAGGCGCACGTCCACCTCGGCGTGCGCCCGCAGGCGTTGAATGCCCGGTTCGGCCAGCGGTTCGGTGACGAGAACGCGCATGGGTGCCTCCGTGCTGTCGAAATTCGGTTTTCCGGGGTGAGAGCGTTCGGGAACCCACGTGGAAGCCACAGCTCCTCCTCGGCCGGGCAATTCTACCCACACGGAGGCACAGAGAACGCAGAGAAAAAGCCCCTCTGTGTCCTCCGTGTCCCGGTGTGAACCCTTTACGGCCCGCGAATTCCCAAATGCTCCCCGAAGCTGGTATTATAATCCAAAGTGGAGCTGTAGGCCAAGAGGAAGGCGTGACGAAACAGGGCTTTCCGGTTTTCTCACCACGGATTTCACAGATTTCACGGATTAGCACACGGTGCCGAGGCACTGTGCTCGAATTCGGCAGGAGGCGTGTAAGGAGGCGTTAAGGTGCGACGCACTTCCAAAAGTGCGTCGCACCTTCTGGCATTTGGGGGAGAGAAGGAGGCTGGGGGGACACCCCCCACGCCCCCCGGCAGAACGCGCCGGGCTAAAGCCCACCGCTACGCAGGGTCAAGCCCCCT
>WFWG01000203.1 GCA_015491235.1 Ardenticatenaceae bacterium | reverse complement strand
TCCACGTCCCGGGGGAGCAAGAGGGTGCCGTCGGGCAGGCGCACCGCGTCGGAGCGGCGCTCGACGACCTGGAAGAAGCCGTCGGCGTCCATCCGCGCCAGGTCGCCGGTGCGAAGCCAGCCGTCCGGCAGGAGAGCACTCGCTGTGGCCTCCTTGTCCTGCCAGTAGCCCCGCATGACCTGCGGCCCCCGCACCTGGAGTTCGCCAATCTCCCCAGGGCCGAGCGGGTGGTCGGGGGCGTCCAAGTCCACAATGCGCGCCTCGGTGTTGGGCAGCGGCACACCGATGGTGCCCGCCTTGCGGGTGCCGAAGAGCGGGTTGGCGTGGGTCACCGGCGAGGCTTCTGTGAGGCCGTATCCTTCCACCAGGCGCCCGCGCGTCAACTTCTCGAAGGCTTCCTGAACTTCCAGCGGCAGGGCACTGGAGCCACTCAGGCAGGCCGTGATGGAGTCCAACCCGTACCGGCGAATGTTGGGCAGCGCGTTGAGGGCCACGTACATGGCCGGCACGCCGGGGAAGAGGGTGGGGCACTCTCGCTGAATGGTGTGGGCCACCCGTTCCGGCTCGAAGTTGGTCAGCAGCACCATGCTGGCTGCCAGGGAGACGGGCACGGCCAGGCAGGTCATCAGGCCGTAAGCGTGGGTCAAGGGAAGCGCGGCCAGCACCACCTCGTGTCCAGCCCGTGCCTGGGCAAACCAGTGGCGCGTTTGCACCGTGTTGGCCACCAGGTTGCGGTGCGTCAGCATGACACCCCGCGAGGGGCCGGTTGTGCCGCTGGTGTAAAGAATCGCCGCCAACTCATCAGGTGGGACGCGCAGGCGGGGGCGAAGTGTTCCAGCCGACGCGAGCCAGGTGGTCCACCAGTACAGGTTCGGCTCGTCGGGCGAGGGCCGGTGCCACTCCGGTCGCAACTCATCGTCGCGGCGCGTGAGCACCAACACGCGGTCGCCAGTGCGCTGAAGGGGCAGAAGCCGGGACGCCCGCTCGGCTTCTTCCTCCAGCGCCACGAGCACACGCGCCTCGGTCTCCTCCAGGATGCGCCCCACCTCCTCGTCGGGCAGGCGCGGGTCAACGGGCACCACGACTCCTGCCGCCCGCAGTGTGCCGAAGAAGGCGATGACAAATTGGGGCACGTTGGGCAACAGGAGTGCCACCCGGTCGCCCCGCTGAACGCCCAAGGCCAGCAAAGCGTTGGCACACCGGTTGACCCGCTCCTCCAGTGCTCGGTACGAGAGGGTCAGCTTCTCGAAGCGCACGGCTGGCCGGGACGCGAAGCGCCGCACGGCCGCGTCGAGGAAGCGGTGCAGGGGTTGCTCGGGAACGACCACAGTAGCCGGCACGCCAGGGTCGTAAAAGCGAATCCAGGGACGCTCGACGACCGGTGGCGCTGAGTGGGTCATCGCATCCCGCCAGGTGAGGGGGACCGGAGCCAGGAAACGGCGGATGGCGCGGGTCACGGCGTCGGCCCGCTCGAGTTGCACCAAGTGGGCGGAGACGGGCACGACCACTTCCTCAGCCTGGGGGAGCAGGCGGGCCACTCGTTGGTAATCCGAGCGTGGAAAGACGATGTCTCGGTGTCCCTGGATGACCAGCACGGGCTTCTCCAGATGGGGGAAAATGAGCTCGCCGTCCCACCGGCACATGGCCTCGAAGTACATGGGCTTCAGCACGCGGGCGGGGGCGAAGAAATGGCGGCTCAGGAGGCGGCGTATCCGCTCCAGGAAGGGAACGGGGAGGCGAAAGACCATCTCCAGGCTGCGCCGCAGCCGCAGGCGCGCCGCCGTGGCGACCAGCACCAGGCGCTCCACATCACTGGGGTGGCGGTGGGCGTAGAGTACGGCCAGCGCGCCGCCGAAGCTGTGGCCCAGGAGCACGAAAGGCCGCTCCACAGCCAGGGCGTCCAGCACGCGCTCGATGTCGGACAGCAGGGTGTCCAGGTCGTAGGGGCCGGGCGGGCGATCGCTCAGGCCGTGGCCGCGCAGGTCTACGGCGATGACGCGGTTCTCCTCCGCCAGCGCCTGCAACTGAGGAGCCCACTGGAGCGCCTGGCCGCCAAAGCCGTGCAGGAAGACCAGCGTGCGCTGGACGGCTGGCGGGGCCACGTCAATCACGCTGAGGCGCACGGGCGAGAGTCCCTCTGTTACTGCCACCTCTCGCCGGTACAGGTCCAGATCAAGGTCCATGGTTTAAGCTTATAGCTGAAGCATTTTAGCCGAACGGCCAAGCTCAGCCACCCGCCGGAGTGCTAGCGGAGGCGGGTCGGCTGCAGCGAGGGTTAGGCGCAACTCAAAGTGTGGATATTGGACGTTGACGCACTCGCCCTCGTTCCAGAACCGTGAACTTTCCTTCCAACGAAATGGTTTTCTGCTCTAATAGAGCGAGCAACTGTTGGGCTGGCTCCTCAGGGGTCAACGGATCAAAGCGAAAATACACCACTCCCTTCGGTGCAGATAATCTAGCACGGTAGATCAATTGTCCATAGTCTCGGTCAAAGGTTAATACGATACGTTGCTCAGTCACCGCCCGCTTGAGAACTTCCGAATCCTTTGCTCCTGGCGAATCTTGGATCACTGCTGCTACTTCATAACCAGCTTCACGCAGCAGATTCACACTTGCAGAAGTTTTCGTTCGCTAAAAATCGCATCACCCTGCTCCGGCGGGTATGGCATAAAGGGCCTCTTCACGCATACATTCGGCTGCAAAGGCAAATACAGCGCGTAGCGCTTCTTGAGTAAGTGTCGGGTAATTCTCTAATACCTGTTGTTCCGTCCATCCCGATGCAAAGAGACCAAGAATAAATTCTACTGATAGTCTTGTGCCTTTCACCACCGGCTTTCCCAGGAGTATCTCTGGATCTGAGTGTATGTATTGTCGCCAATCCATACGGTTCCTCCCTTTTTTGACGGATGCCCCTTTCTACCCTGACTTCCTCCAGGCCTCCTCTGCTACATCAGGCTGAATAGTTACCCCTAATCAACGAAAAGCCCAGTGCGGATGCTTTCTCAACAAGTGTGGGATAGAGTTCCTGCCCACCAAAGGTCATGCGTGGTTGGGCCAAGGCAGACGCAAGCGCATGGAGGTCTCGAATTCCAATCGCTCCACCGGACTGCTCCATGACCCGGTGATACAATTCGAGCACCTCATGGAGAGTGAGGTGGCGCATTGCCCTTCAACCTGTCGCCAGCCGCCGATAGAGTTCAGCGTTCTTGGTAAGCACATGCTCCATAGCCTGTTGGAAGTCCTCATCTGGGCGGCTGAGCAATTCTTCAAGGCTCACCCGGAGCAGTTCCTCCGGAGCGACTTGATAGCGCTTGGCCTTCTCCTGCAATTGGGCCCACTTTTCTGCCGGAAGGGTGATCGTAAGTGTCGCCATGTTCTCTCCTCTTGTAAAACCGTTGCGTTGCGCTGCCCGCCTAACGACAAAGCTCAGCCGCCCGCCGGAGCGCCAAAGGAGGCGGCATCAGGTGCAGCGGGTGTTCGGCGGTTTCTTCAGCCTCCAGCCAAGCTGTATAACGGCTTGCGCATCAGCCGCACATGAAGCGAGCGGAGCGCGTCGGCCGGAAGCGCTTGTTATACCAATTGCGTTTGGTAACGTCGCCTTC
>WFWG01000202.1 GCA_015491235.1 Ardenticatenaceae bacterium | reverse complement strand
GAGCTAGCCGGTTACTCTCCCGGCGATGCGGACCTGATGCGCCGGGCTGTGGCCAAGAAGAAGGAGAAGGAGATCGAACGCCACCGCCAGATTTTCGTCGAAGGATGTGTCAAAAACGGGATTCCCGAAGAGACAGCACGAGCCATTTACGCCGACATCGAGTTTTTTGCGAGGTACGGCTTTAACAAAAGTCATGCCGCCGACTACGCCGTTATTACCTGCCAGACGGCCTTCCTCAAAGCCCATTATCCCGTCGAGTACATGACGGCCTTGCTCACGGTGGAGCGCCACAACAGCGACAAAGTGGCCCTCTACGTGGCCGAGGCCCGCCGCTTGGGCATTGCCGTCCTGCCACCCGACATCAACAAGAGCGACGTCACCTTCACCATCGAGCCCAACCCGAACCCACCAATGCCCGACTTGCCGCCCAAGGACCCCCGCCGCTGGGCCATTCGGTTCGGCCTGGGAGCCATCAAGAACGTGGGCGAGGGCACCGTGCAGCAGATTCTGGCCGAGCGAAAGGCCAACGGTCCCTTCCGAGACATTGACGACTTCTGCCGCCGGGTGGACCTGCGCCAGCTCAACCGCCGCACGCTGGAATACCTCATCAAGGCCGGCTGCTTCGACGAGCTGGTGCGCCCGGTCGTGCCGGATGCACCGCGCGAGACCTTGCTGGCCCTGGTGGACCGCATGATGAACCTGAGCGCCCAGGTTCACGCCGCCGCCGAGGTGGGCCAGATGAGCATGTTCGACTTCCTGGCCCAAAGCGGGCAACCTTCCGAGTCGGTGAAACAAACTGTGCTCCACCCCTTGCCCCAGATTCCGCCAGCCGACCCCAAGAAACGCCTGGCTGATGAGAAGGAGTCACTGGGCCTTTACATCTCCAGCCACCCGTTGCAGGAGGTGGCCGCTGAGGTGGGCAAGCGCATCACCGCCTTCTGCGGTGAAATCACCGTGGACGACGCTGGACAGGTGGTCGTCGTGGCCGGCCTGGTGAAGGAAGTGCGCACCATCACCACGCGCAAGGGAGACTTGATGGCCTTCGTGCTGCTGGAGGACTTGCAGGGCGAAATCGAGGTGGTGGTCTTTCCCCGCACCTACGCCGAGTGCCGGGAGCACCTGACGCCCGACGCCATCGTGCTGGTGCGTGGTCGCGTGGAAGTGCGCAACGACACTCCCAGCATTCTGGCCGACGCGGTGGAGCCATACCGTGCTGGCAATGACCTGGCGGAGAAGCAGCCTCATGAAGCGGCTGAGGCCCCGAAAGAGCAATTGCAGCCGCCAGCCCAGTATTTGGTCCACATCACCTTTCACCGCACCGACGACGAGCGCCGGGATACCTATCGGTTCCAGCGCATGATGGAGTTGCTTCAGGCTGCACAGGGGGAGGACCGAGTGCGCCTGACCATGGTCTTGTCGGACGGCCGCGAGGTGGTGCTGAATTTCCCGCGCCTCACCACGCGATACAGCCGTCACCTGAAAACGGTGCTGGAGTCGGCCGAGTGTGGCTGTCTGGTGGCGGCCCATCCTATCGTCACAACGACTGAACGTCCAAGACGCGGGACTCGGTTTTCGGCTGCTATTTAGCCAGGCGGTCGGCTCGGCTAGCTCATTGTAAAAGAGTTCGCACTTTTCCCCACTGGGCAAAGGCGCCCACCTCGGCCACGGGCGCCGTGTTCGCCGTGCAAGTTTCCCCTTTGGACATTTTCGTGTCGTCTCTTTCCGCTCCGTAGCATAAGGTGGGGCGAACGCCCCTTGCCAATCCAGAACAACAAGGTGTGGAAGATGATGAACGCCGATATGACTTTCAACCCACAGCATCTGCGCCGTATTGGCGTCATGACCTGTGGCGGTGACGCACCTGGCATGAACACCTGCATACGCGCTGTGGTGCGCACGGCCTCGAATTACGAACTGGAAGTATATGGCATCCGGCGAGCTTTTGCCGGACTGGTGGCCGGTGATATGATACGGCTGGGCCCCCGCGACGTGGGCGGCATTCTCCAGCGGGGGGGTACTGTGCTGCAAACGGCTCGCCTGCCGGAATTCTCCCAAGAACGGCTGCAAAAGCTCGCCCTGCGCCGCCTTCACGAACATGAGATCCAAGCGCTCGTTGTGATTGGCGGCAACGGCTCGCTCCGGGGAGCCTACGCGCTCCACCAGCGAGGCTTTCCCGTTATTGGAATTCCCGCCACCATTGACAACGACGTGTGGGGCACAAACATGGCCATCGGCGTGGACACGGCTATCAACACAATTTTGGACGCCATTGACCGCCTGCGGGACACAGCTAGCAGCCACCAGCGCACGTTGATTGTGGAGACCATGGGACGCAAGTGCGGATACCTGGCTCTCATGGCTGGCATTACGGGAGGCGCAGAAGTCATTCACATTCCCGAAGTGCCCTTGAGCTTGGAAGAAATGGCTCGCCGGGTTGAGGAGGCCTACATTCGGGGCAAAACGCACGCCCTTCTGGTCGTCTCGGAGGGAGCTGAGCACCGCACTACCGACATTGCCCGCTACTTGGAAGAACAAGAGACGGGCTTTGAAGTGCGCATCACCATTTTGGGGCACGTCCAGCGTGGCGGGAAGCCCAGTCACTTCGACCGCCTGCTGGCCACCCGCATGGGCGTCGCGGCCGTGGAAGCCTTGCGGGAAGGGAAGTGCGGCTACATGACTGCCCTGCAGGGGCGCAAGATTGTCCTTATCCCCTTGGAAGAAGTGGTCCAAAACGAACGCCAGGCCAACTTGGAATACTACAGAATCGCACAAATGCTGGCCAAATAACCAAAACGAGCAAGAATCAACAAGGCTGGGAGCGGCTTCATTCGCTACCCCCAGCCTTGTTGACTCTTGCTTCCGAGACTTCGGCACCAGACGACAAGCGACGCCGTGATGCCTCAGGCGGCGCCATGCTCCTCGAGATACCGGACAGCGTCGCCGACCGTCTGAATTTCCTGGGCTTCCTCGTCCGAGATTTCCCCGCCGAATTCCTCCTCGAACGCCATAATCAATTCGACAAGGTCCAGGGAGTCAGCCTCCAGATCTTCCCGAAAACGGGTCTCCATGGTAATTTGTTCTGGATCAACGTCCAACTGCTCAGCAATGATTTGGCGAACGCGCTCAAATACTGTGGACATGGCTCCTGACTCCTCTTTGTTTATTTTCAACCCCTAAGCTAAGACTGCCCACTAGTATACTCGCAGCCGACAGTTCAGTCAACAAATACAACCCCGCTCCCCTGGGCGGAGTTACGGGAAAGAGGCGGCTACAAGAGGCATGCCTTCCCAGCTTGATTTTCTGTTCTGTCTCGGTATAATCCGTTCCACAAGGGGACGGAAGTTCACTCTGCTTGCATTCAGCTCACCGGCAAGGAGAAAGAGAATGCCACTGGTCACCGTGCCCGAGATATTGCGCGAGAAATTGGGAGATGAGGGAGTAGCGGCGTTGGTGGAGTTGTTCAATCAAGTGGAAGAGGAACGGCGGCGTGACATCTTGACATTTGTGGAGGAAAGGTTTGAAAGGCGGCTTTCCGAGGAGATGAGCAACCTGCGAGTCGAAATGGCTCAAGGATTTGCCGCCCTGCGGGAGGAGATGGCTCAGAACAATGCCGCCCTGCAAGAAAAGATTGCCCATGTCAACGCCGCCCTGCGAGAGGAGATAGCCCGGAACAACGCGGCCCTGCGGGAGGAGATGGCCCAGAACAATGCCGTCCTGCAGGAAAAGATTGCCCAGGTCCATGCCGCCCTGCGGGAGGAGATCGCTCAGAACAACGCTGTCTTGCTAGAGAAAATTGCCGAGAGCCACGCGGCCCTTCGTGCCGAGATCGCACAGGTCAAAGCCGATTTGGACCGTAAGTTTACGATTCTTTTTGTTGTCTTGTTCCTTACTGTCGTGTTTCTGAACCAAAATGCGCTGGAGTTTCTTGCGCGAGTTTTGGGGTTCATTCAATAAGTTTAAGTTGCAAAATAGAGTACCTAGAGGGGGAACACGTGAACTTTGAGCTCAACGAGGAGCAACGCTTGATCCGTGATACCGTTCGCCGGCTGGCCCAAGACGTAATTGCACCACGGGCCAAGGAGGTGGATGAGACCGGCCGCTTCCCACGTGAAAACTTTGAAGCCCTCGCCGAGTTGGGGTTCATGGGCCTGCCTTTCCCCGAGGCCTACGGTGGCGCTGGGGCTGACACAGTGAGCTACGCGCTGGCCGTCGAGGAAATCGCGGCGGCCTGCGGTTCCACGGCGCTCAGTTACGCGGCCCACATTTCACTGGCGTGCACGCCCATTTACCTCTTTGGCACCGAGGAACAGAAGCAGCGCTACCTGGCGCCCATGTGCGCGGGCCGGGCATTGGGCGCGTTTGCCCTCACCGAGCCCCACGCTGGCTCCGACGCCTCGAACCTCAAGACTTACGCCGTGCGGGACGGCAACGAGTGGGTCATCAATGGCCAGAAGATGTGGATTACCAACGGGAGCGTGGCTGAATTCATTGTGGTCGCAGCCGTGACAGACCCGGAGAAGGGTGCTCACGGTATTTCCAACTTCATCGTCGAGGCTGACAACCCGGGCTTTAAAGCGGGCAAGAACGAGCCCAAAATGGGGTTGAAGGGCTCCATCACTTCTCAACTCTTTTTCGAAGACTGCCGCGTTCCCGACAGCGCACTGTTGGGACGCCAAAACGATGGCTTCATCCAGTTCATGAAGACGCTGGACGGTGGGCGCATCAGCATCGCCGCCATGGCGTTGGGGCTGGGACGCGCCGCGTTCGAGGCGGCCCGCACCTATGCCACACAGCGCGAAGCCTTTGGCGGTCCTATCGCCAACTTGCAAGCCATTCAGTTCAAGCTGGCCGACATGGCCACGCTCCTCGAAGCGGCTCGGTTGCTGATGTACAAGGCGGCTACCCTCAAGGACGAGGGCAAACCTTACACCAAGGAAGCGGCCATGGCCAAGCTCTTCGCCAGCGAGGCCGCCGAGCGGGTGTGCTTCGAGGCCATTCAGATTCACGGCGGAATGGGCTACAGCCGCGAGATGCCCGTCGAGCGCTACTACCGCGACAACCGGCTGACCCAGATTGGCGAGGGCACCAGCGAAATCATGCGCTTGATCATTGCTCGCCGCATCCTGCGGGAATTTCAGGTGCCCGGATGAGGCGGCTTGGTGGGGACACTGTGACGAACACGCCGCTCGTTTGTACGCGATGCCAGCACCCAGCACACCCCCTCGATTGGCAGTGCACGAGGTGCCAGGGCCCTCTTGCCTTGGGCCAGTGGCCAGCCTTCGACCCCCGCGCTGTTCGGCAGGAGGAGAACACGCTCTGGCGCTATGAGGACCTCTTGCCCGTGCGGCGTAACGTTTCGCTCGGAGAGGGGTTTACCCCTTTGGTGCGTTGTTCCATTTCGCCCTATGGGACGTTCTGGGCCAAGCTGGAGTTCTTAGCTCCCACGGCTTCCTACAAGGACCGGGGCACCGCTATCTTGGTCAACCATCTGGTGGCCCACGGGGTTCAGGAAGTTGTGGAGGATTCGTCGGGCAACGCTGGTGCTTCCTTGGCCGCTTATGCCGGTGCTGCTGGGTTGCGGGCCACGATTTTCGTGCCGGCCCACGCCTCGGCCGCCAAGAAGCGCCAGATTGCCATCTTCGGGGCTCGCTTGGTTGAGGTGCCCGGCCCTCGAGCAGCAGCCACAAAAGCCTGCCTGCAGGCTGCAAACCGGGGCCAGGCAGTTTACGCCAGTCACGCCTGGAACCCGCTCTTCCTTGTGGGCCAGATGACGGTGGCGTGGGAGCTGTGGGAACAGCTTGGTGGCCGGGCACCCGATGCTGTGGTATGCCCTCTCGGACAAGGGGGGCTGCTGCTGGGCCTCTGGCACGGCTTCCAGGCCCTAAAAGCTGCCGGTCTCGTGCGCCAACCCCCGCGGCTCTACGGCGTCCAAGCGGCTGCCTGTGATCCCATCGTGCGGGCGTGGGAAGCCGGACTGGCCGAACCCGTAGTGGTGACCGAAGGCCGGACGGTTGCCGAGGGAGTGCGCATTGCCGCTCCAGTGCGCGGTCGCGAGATTCTTGCCGTCCTGCGGGCCAGCAAAGGGGGCGCCGTTCGTGCAGCGGACGAGGACACGCTGGCCGCGCAGAAGGCCCTGGCCCAACGCGGACTCTTCGTGGAGCCCACCTCGGCTCTGGCTCTGGCTGGCTTGACGGCTGTGCGGCAACACGTGGGCCACCAGGCCGAAATCGTTGTACCGCTGACCGGAAGCGGCCTGAAAGCGCTGTCAGGAGAAGAATAGCCGCGCCCTTCGCAAGGACGCCAGTTCATGGTACAATCGTCGGTTGAAACCTATCCAAATGAGGGGAGGACGATGAGCGAGCAGAGCAAGCGTGTGGTTGTCACCGGGCTGGGGGCCGTAACACCCCTGGGGTGCGACATGGAAACGACCTGGCGCAACTTGTTGGCTGGCAAGAGCGGCGCTGGACCTATTACCCGTTTTGACGCCAGCGAATTTCTGGTGCGCATCGGGTGCGAAATAAAGGATTTCGACATCCGTGAGTACGACCACTTGGTTTCCCCCAAGGAGGCCAAGCGCATTGACCTGAACATCCTCTACGCCCTGGCTGCCACCGCCCAAGCGCTCTCCCAAGCTAACCTCTCGTTCGCAGGGGAAACCGAGGCCGCAGAGCGAGCGGGCATCATCGTGGGAACGGGCATTGGTGGCATGGAGACCCTCTACCAGGGCCACAAGACCTACTTCGAGCGTGGTCCCAAGCGCGTGAGTCCCTTCGTGGCCACCTACATGCTCCCCAACATGGCGGCGGGCGAACTCGCCATCCGCTTCAACCTGCGCGGCCTCAACTTCGCCATTATTTCGGCGTGCGCCTCTGGTACCCATACCATTGGTGAAGCTGCCGAAATCATCCGCCGGGGCGACGCGGACGTGATGCTGGCCGTGGGCACCGAGGCGCCCATTGTGCCCTCTGGCCTGGCAGCCTTCCACCGCACTGGCGCCCTCAGCACCCGCAACGACGAGCCGGAGAAGGCCTCGCGACCCTTCGACGCCAAGCGGGATGGTTTCGTCTTCGGCGAGGGAGCAGCGGCCATGGTGCTCGAAAGTCTGGAACATGCTCAGGCGCGCGGTGCCCGCATTCTGGCTGAGCTGGTGGGCTACGGGGCCACGTGCGACGCCTTCCACATCAGCGCGCCGGAGGAGAGCGGGGAAGGGGCTGCCCGCGCCATGCGCTTGGCCCTGGAGAAGGCTGGCATCCGTCCCGAAGAAGTGGACTACATCAACGCCCACGGCACCAGCACGCCCCTCAACGACAAGACCGAAACGCTGGCCATCAAGCGGGTCTTTGGCGAGGCGGCTTACTCCATCCCCATCAGCAGCACCAAGAGCATGATTGGCCACCTGCTGGGGGCGGCTGGTGTTGTCGAGGGTGCTGTTTGCGTCAAGACCATCGAAGAGGGCATCATTCATCCCACCATCAACTACGAATATCCTGATCCAGAGTGTGATCTGGACTACGTGCCGTGGGAGCCGCGCCGCAAGCGCGTGCGGTATGCCCTCTCCAACAGCTTCGGGTTTGGCGGTCACAACGCCACAGTGATTTTCAAGGCGTTCGAAAACGGTGCTTGATCCGGTTTCTGACTTTGGTCAAGCGGCTCCATGAGGAAGACAATCGCGGAGCATCCCAACCTGGACGAACTTCAGGCTATCCTGGGCTTTCGTTTCCGTGACCGCTTCCTGCTCGAAACGGCCCTCACGCACCGTTCTTTTCTGAACGAGAACCCTGACCTTCCCGACTTGACCGACAACGAGCGCCTGGAGTTCCTGGGTGATGCGGTGCTGGACTTCGTGGTGGGTGATTACTTGTTCCACTGCTTTCCTGACTACCGCGAGGGGGACCTCACGCTCCTGCGCGCGGCGCTGGTGCAAACCCGCACGTTGGCCAAATTTGCCGGGCAAATTCGCCTGGGCGAATTCATCCGCATGGGGCGGGGCGAAGAGCAGAGCGGCGGCCGGCAACGCAAGGGCCTGCTGGCCGACGCCTTCGAAGCCCTGATTGGGGCCATATACCTCGATCAAGGACTCAACGCAGCACAGCAGTGGCTGGTGGAGCGTTTTATCGAGCCAGCATTGGCGGAGATGGACGTGTTGGCGAAGGACCCCAAAAGCCGCTTTCAGGAGGAGGCCCAGACCCTTTTCGGCATTACGCCGGTGTACGAACTCGTCTCCGAAGAAGGCCCCGACCACGCTAAGGTCTTCACCATGCAAGTGCGGCTGGGCGACGAAGTGTGGGGCGTGGGCCGGGGGCGGAGCAAACAGGAAGCCACCCAGGCGGCCGCCGAGGAAGCCCTGCGCCGCCTGGCCGAGGTGGAGTTCGCCGACGAGGAAGAGGTGTGACAGCACGCACAGTGCTCATTACGGGCGGCGGGGGACAATTGGGCCGGGAACTCGTCCGGCAGGCCCCCTCTCACGTGCGCCTGCACGTCACCTGGCGCCGCACCCCGCCGCCCGCTTCTCCCACAGCTCACCAGCTTGACCTCGCCGACGAAGAGGCCACCCTGCGCCTGGTCGAACGGGTGCGCCCCGACGTCATCTTGCACACGGCTTCCGGCTTTCGGGAGGAGACCTTGGCGCGGGACGTGGTGGCCGCCACCCGGTCGGTGGCCGCTGCGGCTCGCGTGTGCGGGGCCCACTTGGTTCACCTGAGCACCGACCTCGTCTTTGACGGAGAACACGCCCCCTACGGGGAAGAGGATACCCCCGCGCCCATTCACCCCTACGGCCACGCCAAGGCCGAGGCCGAACGGCTCGTGCGGGCACTCTGTCCCGGTGCGGCTGTTGTGCGCACGTCGCTCATCACGCGCGTTTCCCCGCCGGACCGCAATTCGGCATGGGTGCTGGAAAAACTGCGCGCCGGGCAGCCCGTGGCCCTCTTCGCCGACGAGTTGCGCTGCCCCATCGCCGTGGAAGACCTGGCCGCCCAACTGTGGGAACTGGTGGCCCTGCCGCCGGAACGGCAAAGGGGCGTGTGGCACTTGGTGGGGCCGGAGGCCATCAGTCGCTTCGCGCTGGGGTTGCTCCTGGCACACCGCCACGGCCTGGACGTCAGCTTGGTGCGCCCTTCATCCAGCCGCGCCTTCCCTCACCCGCGCCCGCGCGACGTGCGCCTGCGCACCGACAGGGCCGACCGCCTCTTGCGCACGCGCACGCGCCCCATTAGTGTGGTATTGGGAAACGTGATGCGTGACGCGTGACGAGCAATCTGTCACGCGTCACGCATCACTTGTCACGTGCTAAACCGAATCGTCAGAATGTCCCCATCCCGCACGATGTACTCCTTGCCTTCCAGGCGCACCAAGCCCCGCTTGCGAGCCTCGGCCATGCTGCCGGCGGCCCGCAGGTCGTCCACGTGGATGACTTCGGCGCGGATGAAGCCCCGCGCCATGTCACTGTGAATGGCGCCCGCCGCTTCCACGGCCGTGGCCTCACGGGGCACTGTCCAGGCTCGCACCTCCTTCTCGTTGAAGGTGAAAAAGGTCTTGAGGCCCAGCAAGTCGTAGCTCATGCGGATGACGCGGCTCAAACTCAACTCCTTCAGGCCGTATGCCTCCATGAACTCGGCAGCCTCCTCTGGATTCATAACGGCCAGCTCGGCCTCCAGCCGGCCCCGCAGGCTCGTCACCGCCGCGCGCGGCCCCACCTCGAAGGCCGACAGGTCAGGCTCGGGCTGTTCGTCTCCCAGGTTGACCACCACCAGCAGTGGTTTAAGGGAGAGGAAGGCAAAGTGGCGGATGCCTTTCTCCTCGTCGGGTGAAAGGTCAAGGGCCCGCAGGGGGCGCCCCGCCTCCAGGTGGGCCCGCAGGCGCTCCATGAAGGCCTGCTCTTCCTCCAGTTCGGCCCGGCGGGTGCGGGGCAGATTCTGCTTGCGCAGCTCCTCGGCGATGCGCTCCAATCGGCGCTCGACGGCCAGCAAGTCGTTGAGCACCAACTCGGTTTCCACGGCCTGCCAGTCGCGCACCGGGTCCACCGAGCCTTCCAGGTGGGGCACATCGGAGTTCTCGAAGGCTCGCACCACCAGCAGAAGCGCGTCGTTGGCGCTGATGGCGTTGAGCAGCGCGCCGCTGAACCCGCGCTCTCCGGCGCCTCGCTCCAGCCCCGCAATGTCGTTGTAGGTCACTTGCGCGGGCACCTTGCGAGGTACCTTCAAGTGCTCGTGGAGCCAGTCCAGGCGGGGGTCGGGCACGTTCACCACGGCGGTGTGGACCTCGAAGCGCCCCCCGGCAAAACTGGTGGTCTCGGCCTGACCCCGCGTGAGGGCATTGAAGACGGTCGTCTTGCCGCTGTTGGGCAGCCCAATGATGCCGATCTTCATGCTTTGGCCTCGCCCAGGGCTTCCTGCCAGGCGGCCACCATCTCATCGTTTAGGTCGAGCAAGACGACGCGCTCCAGATTAGTGGGCTGAAAGGCGCGAATGGCCTCGACCATGGCGCGGGCCGCGTCGCGCGGGGAGACACCGCCCACGCCCGTCCCCATGCCCGGAATGACCACCGTCTTGCAGCCACAGGCGTCGGCCGTGCGCAGGGCGGCTGCTGTGGCCGCCTTCACCTTGTCGGGTGAACTGGGACCTCCGGGGCGTTCCATCGTGGGCGCGTGAATCACATAGCGGGCCTTCAACCGGCCAGCCGTGGTGGCGACGGCCTCGCCCACGGGAATGGGCGCCTTCGCCACGGCTTCATGCTCGATTTCCTCGCCGCCAGCCCGCTTCAGCGCGCCGGCCACCCCGCCGCCCATGTAACCCAAACTGTTGGCCGCGTTGACCAGACAGTCGGCCTCCACCTGCGTGATGTTCCCCTTGCGGACTTCCACTTCCACCACGGCTCACCTCCTCCGCGTTCTATCTCAGAATGTCCAACCGCAGAATGAAAAATCGTGCGGCACCTTTGCCCCCTAATTTTGGCCGAACACGCCCGGTTGCGCAACCCCACGGCGGTGTCGGATACGCTCGAATTTTGCGCTTGGCGGCGTTGAGATATAAATAAAGAGAGGGTGCACATTGAATCCGCCCGAGGAAGTTCCCCATGGTCTCTCGCCTGAAGGTGGAGGAGAGCATCAGCGAATCTTCCGTATATACCTCCTTGCGCGCTGTAGAGCGCCCACACCTTTTGCGGCGAGCGCTTGGACACGTGGAGCGCGGCCCACTTGTGCTGGTCGCTGCGGCTGGATATGGCAAGACGACCTTGCTCTATGCCCTGGCTCGACGAATTCCCCGCAGTGCCGTTTACCCGCTGAGCCTGGCCGACCAGGACGTGGCGTACCTGGAGGCTCGCTTGAAAGCCACAGCCGACCACATATCTTGTGTGCTGCTGGACGACGTTCACCTCTTGGAGGAGGCCCCGCAAGCCCTGGAGTGGCTGGCGGAGCGGATTGCCGCCAATGCCACCCGGTGGGTGCTCAGTGGTCGCTGGCTGCCGGCCCCGTTGGAACATGCTCTCCACACCCTGCCCGCCCTCTACCTGACAGAGCACGACCTGGCCCTGAGCGCCGACGAGGTCATCCTCCAGTTGCGGCCGCTCGGCTACACGCCTGATCAGGCGCGGGCCTGGCACGCGCGCACGGGGGGCTGGCCCCTGGCCATCGCCGCGCTGGCCCGCCTTTCGGCCCAGTATCAAGCTCCCCAACAGGCTGAAATTTCCCTGGAGACGTACCTTCACGACCACATCTTTCGCCGCCTGTGGGAGGCGTTGCCGGACGACGTGCGCGCCTTCCTGTGCCTGACCGGCGTGGCCCTGCAATTTCCCCTCGAGTTGGCCGCTCACCTCTGGCGCCGGGTGGGGCCGGCCACGCGCGCGGACGCCAACCAGCTTTGGCGGGCGATCGTGCAGCGCCGCCTCTTCGTGGAGCCGGGAACGCGGCCGGGCTACTGGCGCTACCACGAGTTGTTCCGCGCCTTTTTGCGGAACCAGGCACCAGACCCGGAGGGGATTGCCAGGGAAATCGTGGCCTGGTTCCGCGCGCGCGAGGACTACGAAATGGCCGTTGAGCAGGCCCTGGCCGACGAGCTGTGGGACGAGGCCACCACACTGCTTCTTGAACTCCCTATGGAAGTCATCTGGGACACCAACCGCGTCCACACCTATCGCCGCTGGGTGCTCAGCCTGCCCCGGGAGAAGCTCCAAACCCACCCCATCCTCCTCACCCGCCTGGGCGCGGAACTCTGCGCGTCCGGCGATCGTGAGGAAGGCCTGCGCCTGGTGGAGGAGGGCGCCCACTGGATGAAAGTCCAGGAGACGCCCGAGGCCATGTGCCAGGCCTACCGGGCGCTGGCCCAGGCCTATCTGGTCACTGGCCGCTACGCCCAGGCCCTGGAATATGCCCACCGGCTGCGGGAGCTGGCCACCGAGGACAAATACCGGCGCAGTGCCGCCGTAATCCTTAGCAACACCTACGCCCTGTTGGGCCACCTGCCCCAGGCCCGCCGCTTCTACCGAGAGGCGATCGCCATCGCCGAGGCCATGGGCAACGTCACCATGGCCGTCTACCAGCGGGAGAACCTGGCCGGTAACGTCTTGGCGCCCATGGGGTTTCTGCGCCAGGCCGAAAGCTTGTTGGAGCAGAATCGCGCGTACTACGAGGCAAGCCACCGCCCCTCGGCTCACATTGTCCACCTAAAGCAGTGGGCCGCCCTCTACGCCGAAACAGGCGCGTGGGAAAAGGTGCGGGATTACCTGGAGCAAATCGAGCAGCGGGTGCCCGAAGTGGAGGTCATGGACCATACCTCCAACTACTGGCGCTTCTGGCTCTGGGCCCTCTCCTTCATCGGCACAGGGGCTTGGGACGAAGCCGAAGAGGCCCTCGCCGAGGCCGCTTCCTACACCGCCGACCGCCCGGACCGGCTGCTCTACCTGTCCCAACTGCGGGCCTGGCTGGCCCGGCGCCGTGGCCGCCCTCTCGAGGCCGTGCGCCTGGCCGAGGAGGCCCTGGCCCGACCGTGGAACGCGCCCCTGGCCCGCGCCCTGGTGGCCCTGGAGCGGGACATCGCGGCCACGGAAGCCCTCCCCGAACCGCTCCCCCTCCACCCGGAGACCCGCTTTTTGGTGCGCGCCCGGGCCCTGCCGTCCCTGATTCGGCTGCGCGGCCTCCTGGCCTGGCGCTGCCACCGGGAAGGTCGCCCGGAGGCCCGCCGCCACCTGCGCGCGCTGTTGGGGGTGCTCCGCCGTTTCCCCCACCTGCGCGCCGTGCTCACCGACCGGGACCCCGACCTGGGGGTTCACGTCTGGCGGGTGGCCCTTTTGCTGGGCGAGGGGGAGGAGATGGCCGTCGAGGCGCTGGGACGCATTGGCCGCGCCGAGGCGCTGGCCGACCTGCTCTCCGCGCCGGATCCCGAGGTGCGGCGGCGGGCCGCGGCCGCGCTGGCCGCCACGCGCCGGGAGGAGGCCATGCCCCTCCTGTACGCCGCCCTCAAGCGGGAACGGCGTGCTCCCGTGCGCGTGCACCTGGAGCGGGCCCTCAAGCGGCTGGAGGCGCAACCGCCGCCACGGCTGCAGGTGCACTTCTTCGGCGGGTTCCGGGTGTGGCGGGGAGAGGAGGAGATTCCGGCCGACGCCTGGCCGCGGCCGGCTGTGGTACGCCTCTTCCAGTACTTGGTGGTCCACCGGAGCCAGCCCCTGACTCGCGACAAGATCATCGCCGACCTGTGGCCGGACCTGCCCCCCGAAAAAGCCCAGCAGACCCTCCGCCGCCTGCTGAGCTGGCTGCGGCAGGTGCTGGAGCCCCACATGCGCCCCAAGGGGCCGTTTCGCTACCTGAGCATCTCGTGGGACGTCTACACCTTTGACCCCTACGACCGCATGTGGGTGGACGCGGAACACTTGGAGCAGGTGGTTCGGAGCACCCTGCGACGGGCCGAGCAGGCGGACGTGCCGCCCCTTCCCGACGAACTCCTCACCCTTCTGAAGGCGTGGAAACCGCCCGTGAGCGTGGCGCCCTACGAGGACTGGTGGCTGCGGTGGGCGGAGCGCTGGCAGCAGGTGTACGTGGACGGCTGCCTCTACGTGGCCGAGGCCCGCCTCGTGCGGCGAGAAGAGGGGCAGGCCGTTGAGTGGGCCGACCGGGCTCTAGTCGTCGCGCCCTGGGCGGAGACCGCCTACCAGGTGAAGATGCGCGCTCTGGCCCGCCTGGGCCGCCGGGCCGAGGCCCTGGCCACGTACGAGGAGGCGCGAAAGGCCCTGCAACAGGAACTCAACATGCCCCCCTCTGACCTCACGGAGTGGCTGGCCGAGCGCCTGCGGCGGGGAGAAGACATTTAAGGCGATTGCCGCCCCTCCTCCGGCGCGCAGACGCCCCTCATCACCTCTCCAAGCCATCGCGTGGTCGTGTCCCTCACCAGCTACCTCTCCCCGTGCTCCCGGACAATTTTGTTCACACTTTGTTCCTCTTCTGTTGCTAAAATTGTTTTGGGTAAGCGTGTTCACGGTGCAGTTTGACATGGAGGGAGGAGACATGATCCGCGCTCGTTTCCAACTCTTTTCACGTGGAATATTTCCCAGGATTATGAAAAGCGTTGCTTTTGGCGTTGCACTTGCAGTGGTCTTCATTTTCGGCCTGCTTGGGAGTCGGGAAATCCTCGCAGCCGGACCAACGTATGTGTCAGGTTCCATCACCACAGATACCACCTGGACGCTGAGTGGCAGCCCTTACATCGTTCAAGGCTCCATCATTGTTGAGAGCGGTGTAACGCTGACAATCGAACCTGGTGTTGAAGTGCAGTTCACCAGTGCCAGGTATCTGGATGTTCGGGGGGCGCTGGTAGCGGAGGGGACGGCGACGGCACCCATCACCTTCACGAATGCGGTCACGGGGACGGCCAGCCCTGGGGTCTGGTACGGCGTGAGGTTTTATGACGGCTCGCGGGGGCGGCTGGCCAACTGCGTGGTCAACTCGGCCGGGTACGGCAACTGGGGGGCGTTAATGGTCTATAGCT
>WFWG01000201.1 GCA_015491235.1 Ardenticatenaceae bacterium | reverse complement strand
TTCCCGGGGCACGCCCACCTGCCCGAAGAGAGCCACGTAGCCCCCCTCCCGCACACCCAGACCGTTGATGGAAAAGGGCAGAACCAGGAGAAAGGAGATGATGGGCACGAAAACCAGGTAGTCTATCAGGGGCACGCTCACGCGGAAGGCCAGGCCCAAAGCCACGTTGACCAGCACGATAAGCCCGTTGAACCCCAACGAGACTGACGCCGCCCGCCAGAGCGCCGACCAGGAGTAGTGCTCGAGAGAGGCGTACAACCCCCGCACACCCCGACGGCTGAAGAGCCACCGGGCGCCGGGCACGGAGCGCTCCACGCGGCGGCGCCAGGTGGGGTTGAGAAAAATGGCCAGGCCCACCATGCTGACCACCGTCAAGCCCAACAACAGGCTCACCACGGCCGGCGGGAGGTGACCCGCTGCCCAAGGCGTCACAGCCGCCCCCATGAGGAAGAGCACCACCAGGCCGCTCGTGCGGTCGGCGATGACGCTGCTGACCACGCGGGCCTCAAAGTGGGAGAGGTCGCCGGGATTGTGGCGAGCCAGCTCGTAAATTTTGACCACGTCGCCCCCGACGCCGCTGGGCAACACCATGTTGAAGAAGGAACCCACGAAGTACAGGTAGGCCAGCCGCCACGTGGGAACGGAGATGCCTTGGGCGTTCAACAGAATCCGCCAGCGCACAGCCCGCACCACCAGGGTAAACAAGTAGATGACGGCAGCGGCGCCCAGAAACTCGAGCCGCGCCCGGCGGACCACGGCCCACGTCTCCTGCCAGCCCACGGCCCGCACCAGCAGAGTCAGCAGGCTCAGGCTGACGGCCACCTTTATGATGTCAACGATGCGACCCCGTTGCATGTGTGCTCCTGCGCCCCGGCGGGGCACAGCCATGTGGCACCCCAACCAAGGGCATTCGGTCATAGCAGAAAGGGCGACGCCCTTCAAGGGTGCGCCGCACACGTGCTTATTGTACGTGCTTTGGCGCAGATGTCGAACTTCAGGTCAGGTGCTGTTCCTCACCTGGCCGTTTGGCGCCCTGGCCGTTTTGGGCTAAGATACGGGCAATCGTGTCCGCGCCACAGGGAGATGGCCGGGCGCCGTGTTCCTCCGGACTACCGCGCAAGGAGCACCCCATGCGTCAGACCATTCGGGAAGGCCAGGATTGGCAACACTGGATGCACAATTACAACGAGGGCCTGGGACTGGTGTACGAACGCCTGGTGCTGAACGATTACCTGGACGCGCTGGTGGAGCGATTCGGCGTTCGCTCCGTGCTGGAAGCCCCCCTCTACGGCATGGCCGGCGTCAGCGGCATCAACAGCGTGCACCTGGCCCGACGGGGCTGTGGGATCACGCTGGTGGACTGGAACCTGAAGCGCCTGCAAGCAGTACGCCGCGTGTGGCAGGAACTCGGCCTGGAGGACCACCTCACACTGGTTCACGTGCCCGACCTTGCCCGCCTGCCCTTCGGGGAGGGCACCTTCGACCTGGTGTGGAACTGGGCTGCCCTCTGGTATCTGCCCGACCCAGCAGCCCTCTTGCGGGAAATGGCCCGTGTCACCCGTCGGCTCGTCTTCACGGCCATGCCCAACCGGTGGCAACCCGGCTACCTGCTGCGCAAGTACGTGCTGGACCGCCCCTTCTTCGAGCGCGTGGACGAGCGTTGGGCCAACATTGGGCGCGTGCGGCGCCAGTTGGAGGCGGCTGGCCTGCGCCTGGTGGAACGGGGCGTGCTGGACGTGCCCCCTTGGCCCGACACCGTGATGCCCGCCACGGAAGTGCTCCAGCGGCTGGGCCTGCGCAGCGAGCGCCTGGCCCGCCGGTTCCGCGAGGAGGGGGGCTGGCACTGGAGCACAATGGACTACTACCTGGGACGCCGCCCGGACCTGAAGGGGCGGATAGAACGCTACGCCTTCCTGGAGCGAGCCCCCTTGCCCTGGTGGACAAAGGTGGTGTGGGCGCACCACCAGTACGTGCTTATGGTGAAAACAGAGCATACTTCCGCTTCAGCAGAAAGCAAGCGGTAGAGAGGGGAGGAACCTGATGCGCATTTTGGTGACCGGTGCAGCGGGGTTCATTGGCAGCCGACTCAGTCGAGCGTTGCTCGAGCGGGGTGACACCGTGGTCGGCCTGGACAACTTCGACCCCTATTACGACGTGCGCCACAAGCGGCGCAACGTGGCCGACCTGACACCTCACCCGCGGTTCACGCTCGTGGAAGGAGATTTCCGGGACCGCAAGCTCGTTGAAGAACTCTTCGCGCGCCACGCCTTCGACGTGGTGGCTCACATTGGGGCTATGGCTGGCGTGCGCTACTCCATTACGCGCCCCCACCTCTACACTGAAGTCAACGTGCTGGGCACCATCAACATCTTCGAGGCGGCCCGCGAGCACGGCAAGCCTCACGTTGTCTTCGCCTCCACCTCTTCGGTGTACGGCAACACGGACCGCATCCCCTTCCGCGAGGACGACCCGGCCGACCGACCACTGGCCCCCTACCCGGCCAGCAAGCGCGCCGGTGAACTGCTGGCCCACAGCTTCCACAACCTGTGGGGCATGAGCATCACCTGCGTGCGCTTCTTCAGCGTGTACGGCCCCCACGGCCGGCCCGACATGATGCCCTGGCAGTGGACGGAGAAAATCCTGCGCGGCGAGCCCCTGACGCTCTACGACGGAGGGCGCCTGCGCCGCGACTGGACGTACATTGATGACATCGTGGCCGGGGTGGTGGCGGCCCTGGACCGCCCCCTGGGGTACGAAATCGTCAACCTGGGCGTGGGCCAGCCCATCGAGAATGTGCGCTTCGTGCGCCGCTTGGAAGAACTGCTGGGCCGCGAGGCCCACATTGTTGACACGCCCACTCCTCCCAGCGAACCCTTCCAGACCTTCGCCGACATTTCCAAAGCCCGCCAGTTGCTGGGGTACGCGCCCACCACGCCTGTGGAGGAAGGGCTCGCCCGCTTCGTGGAATGGTATCTGGCCCACGTCTGGCCGGAAGAGGCGTGACCAGGAGGCTGCCGTGTTGGCCCGCCTGTTCCGCTCCGCCGTGCCGCGCTCAGGGCGCCCTGCTCCCCGGCCAGCGCTGGGTGAGAAGCTGCTGGCCCAGCCGCCGGCCACGGGGGAAAGCACGGCACCACCCGACATCAGATGGTTGGTGCTTCTGGTGGCGACCTTCCGCCTGGGCACGCTGCTCCTCCTGCGGCCTGGGGGCTTCGTGTACGACTTTTCGGACTACGGGTGGTACCGCCAAGTCGCCCAACTCACCAACGAGGGCTTCTACCCTTTCGTTCATTTCTGGATGGAGTACCCGCCCCTCTTTCCGTGGCTCAACGTGCTGCTCTACCGCCTCAGTCTGCTCTTGCCGCCAGCCTTTGACCCGCGCCTGTGGCATCACCTGTTGCTGGGACTGACGCTGCTGCCCTTTGACTTAGGCATCCTGGTACTGCTGCACCGTATCGCTTCTGCCGTGGGAGGGCGCGCCCTCGGCGCCTGGTGCGCGGCGGCGTGGAGCCTGCTCTTCGTGCCACTCTACACGTGGGCTGGGTGGTTCGACAGCATGGCGGTCTTTTTCCTCTTGCTGGCCGTGTGGCTGATTCTGGAAGACCGTCCCCTGGCTACTGGCGTGGCCCTGGGGGTGGGCTTTATGGTCAAGCTCTCCCCCGTCTTGCCGCTTGTGGTGGCCGTCCAACGCTTTCGGAAGGTGGGAAGCCCAGCGTGGGGCTGGCTCAGCCGGGCCAACGCCATGATGGTGGTGAGCCTGGCAAGCGTGGTGGCCATCCTCAGCGCCCCTTGGCTGCTGATGCGCCCCGACCTCTTTTTGGTCACTTTCAAAAATCTGGTGGGGCGGTCGTCGTGGGAGACGGTGTGGGCGCTCCTCGACGGCTACTACGGCTACGGCGTGGTGAGCGGAGAGCGCTTCACCACCACGCCCACCTTCGCCGTTCACCCGCAGCGCATTCCGCCCGTGTTCGTGCTGTTGGTGGGAGCGGCGGTGGGCTTTGCAATATGGATTCGTCGGTGGGAGTGGGAGCGCCCCCAGGTACAAGTGGCCTTTCACGCGCTGACGCTGGGCATCTTCCTGCTGGTCAGCCCGGGGTGGAGCCCCCAGTTCCTGCTGTGGGTGCTCCCCTGGGCGTTGCTCCTGCCGACGCTGCACCGGCCGTGGGGGCCAGAGGGCTTGAAGGTGCCCGTGGCCATCTGGCTGGCACTGGCCTTCACGCTGCTCAACGTGCTCGAGTTGCTTTACTTTCACCTGTGGACGGCCTACCCCGCCGTGCTGGCCGCCATTGTGCTGGCCCGCACCGGCTTGCTGGCCCTCCTGACCTGGAGCGCGTACCGCTCGCTGGGCTAACCGCTGTCCGCTGATTACTGGAACAGGCGCATGAAAGGCAAACGACAACGCCTCTCCCAACCGCAGACCCACGTGCGCGTGGCCCTGGGCCTGGCGCTCTTCCTCTACGGGGCCGCCATGTTGGTGTGGAGCGGCACGTTTCACTCCAGCGACGGGCTGGCCATGTACACCGTGGCCGACAGTTTGGTGCGCTACGGCCGGCTGAACGTGGAGCAGATCCGCTGGATGGGACTGCAGCAAGGCACCGTTGGGCCGGACGGCCTGCTCTACTCGCGCAAGGGCTTTGGCACCACGGCAGTTGTGCTCCCACTGGTGGCCGCCGGCTTCCTGCTGCCGGGCACCGGGCCGGTTCACGTGGCGCTGCTGGCAGGCCCGCTTCTCACGGCGCTGGGGGGTGTTCTGCTCTACCTGGCCATCGTGCGCGCCTTTCCGGGCATGGCCCGGCGTTGGGCCGTTCTGGCGGTGCTGGCGTGGGGGCTGGCCAGTCCGGCCTGGGCCTACACGAAAACGCTTTTCAGCGAGCCGCTGGTAGCGCTGGCGACGGTGGGCGCCCTGGAGCGGCTGGTGGCGCTGGAGCGGGCCTCACGCCGGGAGACATGGCAGCGGGCGGCCTTTGGCGTGGCCGCGTGGCTGGCCGTGGGCCTGCTGGCCCGCGCGGCCCACGGGGTGGTGGTGCCCCTGTTCGGCCTGGCAGCCGGGTGGGTGGGCCTGCGCCGGGGTTTCTTCCGATGTTTTGAACCGACGGCGTGGCGTCCGGTGACAAAGTTCCTGCTGGTGCCTGTGCTGCCCATTG
>WFWG01000200.1 GCA_015491235.1 Ardenticatenaceae bacterium | reverse complement strand
GGACTGGGGCGACGAAGCCGCCCCAGTCCTCCACAATTTCTTCTTTTACGGCGGCGCCGAGCCGTATCCCTGCTCAAGCCGCTGGCATGGCACGCCGTCGTCCCACGTTTCAGGGGAACACCAGGATTGAAACATGGTGTTCGAGAAAGCAATTGGTATCAGAAGGGGCTCTCTTCTACTCGACTGTTGATGAGCCGAGGAAGGGCGGAACAAGACGAGCACTTCGAGTGACCGTTCGGAGCGCGCTGTGAAGCACGTGGGTGTACACTGCACTGGTCAGCCGGGTGCCGGACCGAGTAACGGTCCCACGGGCCGCAACTACTGCCCTTAGCACACGTACCAAGCCATCCGGTGGACACCAATCCCGGCCAGTTCCCCTGGAAGACGTGCTAACCTTGGGGGACAAGCCCGTTGCGGCCTCCGTCTGACGATGCAGCCTTCGGAGCCACCGGCATCCGAGCCTCAAAGGACGCGAAGAGGAACACATTCAGCACAGGAACAGAGCGGCTTGGCCGCCCTGTTCCTCGCGATCTCCTCTTTCTACCGTCCCTGCCAGCGCGGGGAACGCTTCTCCAAGAAGGCACACATCCCTTCCTGGGCGTCCGCCGCCATGGCGTTCAGGGACATGACCTCCTTGGCGTAGGCATAGGCCTGGTGCTGGGGCATCTCCAACTGGCGGTAGAAGGCCTGCTTGCCAATGCCCACCACGAAGGGGCTGGCTTCCAGGATCTTCTCGGCCAGCGCGCGGGTCTCTTCCTCCAATGCCTCGTCCGGCACGACACGGTTGACCAGCCCGTACTGGAGCGCCTCCTGCGCCGACATGAACTCGCCGGTGAGCAGCATCTCCAGCATCTTCTTGCGGGGCAGGTTGCGGCTCACGGCCACCATGGGCGTGGAGCAAAAGAGACCAATCTTCACGCCCGGAGTAGCGAACTTGGCCGACTCGGCGGCGACCGCCAGGTCGCACGTGGCCACCAACTGGCACCCGGCTGCCGTGGCCACCGCGTGCACCTGGGCAATCACCGGCTGGGGAATGTTCTGGATGGTGTCCATCATTTCGGTGCAAACGTCGAAAACGTACCGGTAGAAGCCCACGTCGCGTCCGATCAACTCGTTCAGGTCGTGCCCGGCGCAGAAGGCCGGCCCGTTGCCCCGCAGGATAATCACGCCCGTCTGGCGGTCTTCCCCCAGCGTTCGGAAGCAGTCGGTCAGCTCCTGCATGTGCTCCACGGAGAGGGCATTGCGCCTCTTAGGACGATTCATGGTAACGTAGGCAATGCCGTCCTGTCGTTCTACCAGGATGTGGCGGTACACCTTCTCGGCAAGTGCGGTCATGGAAAGTCCCTCCTTTTAATGAATTCGCTTCTCGTATCCGGCCCACTCCTTCTCGCGCAGGACGTACTTTTGCACCTTGCCCGTGGAGGTCTTGGGCAAAGCGTCCAGGAACTCCACGGCCTTGGGCGCCTTGAAATGTGCCAGCCGCTCGCGGCAGAAGGCGATCAACTCCTCGGCCGTGGCCGTGGCTCCTGGCTTCAGCACCACGAAGGCCTTGGGAACCTCGCCCCACTTCTCGTGGGGGATGCCGATAACCGTGGCTTCCAGCACGGCGGGGTGTTGGTACAAGACTCGCTCGACCTCGATGGACGAGATGTTCTCGCCCCCGCTGATGATGATGTCCTTCTTGCGGTCCCGCAACTCGATGTACCCGTCGGGGTGCATGACGGCCAGGTCGCCGCTGTGGAACCAGCCGCCGGCGAAAGCTTCGGCCGTTGCCTCGGGGTTCTGGTAGTAGCCCTTCATGACGTTGTTCCCCCGCATGACCACTTCGCCCAGGGTCTTGCCGTCGGCGGGCACGTCGCGCATGTTCTCGTCCACCACCCGCAACTCCGGCGCGTGGATGTAGCCCACGCCCTGGCGCGCCTTGAGCAGGGCGCGCTGCTCCGGCCCCAGATCGTCCCACTCCGAGCGCCACTCACACACCGTGTGAGGGCCGTAGGTCTCCGTGAGGCCGTAGACGTGGATGATGCGGGCTCCCATGGCCTCCATGCGCTGGAGGATGGCCGGGGGCGGCGGCGCCGCTGCCGTGACAACCGTCACCGGCCGCGGCAGGCGGTAATCGGGGCTGGGCGCGTCGGAGAGGAGCATGATGAGCACGGTGGGAGCAGCACAGAAGTGGGTCACCCCTTCTTCCTCGATGAGCCGGAAAATGCGGGCCGGGTCCACCTGGGGCAGACAGACGTGCTTGCCGCCCGCGCCCGTCACGGCCCACGGGAAGCACCACCCGTTGCAGTGGTACATGGGCAGCGTCCACAGGTAGACGCTTTCACTGTTGAAGCCCGTCTGGTAGAGTTCGCCAAAGGCGTTCAGGTAGGCGCCCCGGTGGGTGTACATGACGCCCTTGGGCCGGCCCGTGGTGCCGCTGGTGTAGTTGATGCTGATAAGGTGGTCCTCGTCTGTCACCGGGAAGGGGAAGGGGGCGGGGTGCCCCTCCTGGAGCAACACCTCGTAGTCCACGACGGTGAAGCGCGCTGCCAGGGAGCCGGGAAGGGGGCCCGACGCTTCGCCGCCGTGGCGGGGGCCCAGGTCAACCGGGAAAATCATGGAGAGGGCTTCCAACTGGTCTTGGACTGGCTCCAGAAGGTGAGCCAATTGGGTGTCCAGGATGATGGCCTTGGCCCCCGAGTGGTTGAGAATGTAGGCAATCTCCTCGGGGGAGAGGCGCACGTTGATGGGCACCAGCACAGCGCCCAACTGGGGCACGCCGAAGTGGGCTTCCAGCACCTCGCCGGCGTTGCGGCACAAAATGGCCACCCGGTCACCTTGCTCGATGCCACGTTGCCGCAGCGCGCTGGCAAGGCGGTAGACGCGCTCGCCGAACTCCCCGTAGGTGAGCCGGCGTGAGCCGTCCACGACGCCCACCTTGTCGGGGAAGACGTGCAGAGTGCGCTCCAGGTAGAGCAGGGGTGAGAGCACGGAACGGTAGACGGGCAAGGAGGACCACTGGTCGCGGGACCAGAGCTTCTGGAAGAAGGGGGCTTCTGCCTTCATGGCTTGTCTCCTTTCCGAGCTTGTTCTTCCGCTCGCGTTCACTCCCAGAAAAACTCTTGCTTTCGAGTGAAAGGGTGCCTCGGGCCGTTGAGGGGTAGTGATACCAATTGCTTTCTCAAACAACCTGTTTCAATCCTGATGTCCCCCTGAAAATGCGGGACGACGGCATGCCATTCCGAAGGCTTGAGATGCGACTCGGCGCCGCCGTATAGAGAAGAAATTGTGG
>WFWG01000199.1 GCA_015491235.1 Ardenticatenaceae bacterium | reverse complement strand
CCGTTTGGGCGCGCGATTTGTGGCATTTGAGTTCTCGCCTCTGGCGCAAGATTTTGGCCCATACCTTTGCCGTCGCTTTTACCTGGCTTCAGGGCCTGCCGCCCTTACAATTCGCACAGGCTATTGCCTACTAAAAACTTGCACATCGGGTAAGCAAGGATTCCAAGTACCGCTGAGTCGGCGTATCCAACGGCCTTTGAACGACGCACATATCCAAGTAGACTTTCATGTTTCTTTAGCACCTGCTTGAAAAACTGTCTTGCCTAACATTGTAGTAGGACGACCAGCGGACGTCAACATGTGAGCAGAGTAAAACGCGGCCCGTGAGGACCCTCGCTTCTCTTACTTTTACTTTCCGCTTCTCTCGCTGGGGCGCAGGTCGTGGAGCAGCAGCTCCAGTTGCGGTTCACCGTTCCAGTAGGAGGTGTGGAAGGAGAAGGCCACGTCGAGGCGTTCTGGCAGGCCAGCCTGCCACTGCTGGCCCTGCCGAAAGGCCACAGCCGGCCACATCCGGTCGGTCCGGTCGCGCAACACCAGCCGCAGGTGCCGGTTTCCCTCTCCCACGAAGCGGGCATGTTCCCAGCGCAGGCCGCTGGCCAGAAAGACCGGCTGGGGGTTGCCCTCGCCAAAGGGGCGCAGCCGCTCGATGAAGGTCAGCATGTCTGGCTCGAAAGCCTCCAAGGGGAGGGCAACGTCAATGTCCAGCACGGGCTGCGGGGGGCGCTCGGCGAATGCCTCGGCGGCGAGGGCGGTCAGCCGCTCCTGCAGGTGGGGCATGTGCTCAGGGCGCACGGTGAAGCCGGCCGCCGCCGCATGGCCGCCGTAGCGCTCCAACAAGTCGGCGCAGGCGTCCAAGGCGCGGGTGATGTGAAATTCCGGAATGCTGCGGGCCGAGCCGCGCCACAGCGGGCCGTCGGCGTGAACGATGACCGTGGGGCGATGGTACAACTCCGTCAGGCGGGCTGCTACCAACCCCATGATGCCCGGGTGAAAGTCAGGGGCGGCGGCCAGCAGAAGCGGCCCTGTGGGGTCGCCGATGAGCTCGAGGGCCTTGCGCTGGAGGGCCAGGGTAAGCTCCTGCCGTCGCCGGTTGAGCGCTTCCAGTTCCTGGGCCAGTTCGGTTGCCCGGCGGCTGTTGGCCGTCTTGAGCAGGCGGTAGGCCCGGTAGGGGCTGTCGAGCCGGCCGGCCGCGTTGATGCGCGGCCCGATGACGAAGGCCAGCGTCTCGGCCGAGACATGTTGTGGTTTGAGGCGGGCGGCCTCCATCAGCTTTCTCAGCCCGGGACGAGCCTGGGTCCGCAGGCGCCTCAGCCCTTCCCAGACCAGTGCCCGGTTCTCCCCCAGCAGGGGCACCACGTCGGCCACTGTGCCCACGGCCACCAGGTCCAGCAAGTCGTCGGGCGTCAAACGGTGTTCCCGGCGGGCTACTGGCTGCTCGGCCTCGCGCAAGAGGAGGGCTTGAGCCAGCTTGAAGGCCACCCCTACCCCGGAGAGGTGTCTGTCGCCGCCGCTGTCGGGCCGTCCGGGGTTTACCACGGCGTAGGCGGGAGGGAGCACGGGCGGCACCGTGTGGTGGTCGGTGACGATGATCTCCATGCCCAGGCGGTTGACCAGTTCTACTTCGGCGTGGGCGCGGATGCCGCAGTCCACACTGACCACCAGGCCCACGCCGTTGCGGGCCATGCGGGTGAGTGCGCTGGCGTTGAGGCCGTAGCCCTCGTCCACGCGGTGGGGGATGTAGACGTGCACGCGCGCGCCCAGAGCCTTCAACGTCTGGCCCAGCACCAAGGTGGCGGTGACGCCATCGGCGTCGAAGTCGCCGTGAACCACAATGAGTTCCCCAGCCGCAACGGCCCGCCGGATGCGCTCAACGGCCCGTTCCATGTCGGCCAGGGCAAAGGGGTCGGGTGAGGGGGACCGCCGCTCCAAGAAGGCAGCCACTTCGGCGGGGTCGGAAAGCCCCCGGTTGTAGAGAATTTGCACCACGGGTGGCGGAAGGTGAGCCAAACGGGCCCGCACGTTGGTGGGGGCCGGTGGCCGGAGGCGCCAGATTCGCTGTGGCATGGGGCTGTGGCTCCACATGGCTTTTGACAAAAGACCTGTCGGCGTTCCAGAACCTGACAGGTCTTTTAGCATATTGCAGAGCCTCGAATTGGCAAGTGCAATCGGGCTACTCCCCGAGGCCGTACACGCGCGTTTCGGGCCTGAAGGCGGCCCATGAGAACCAGAAGTGGTTGATGGCGACGGCGCGCTCCAGGCGCTTTCCGGCGAGTGGTCCATCCACCGCTTCACCCAGCACCGTCCACTCGCTGCTCGTCTCCTCGTCCAGAATGCGCCCATCCCGAAAGACGAACGTGAGCACCTGCCCGTCGAGTGTGCGGAAGAAGGCGTCGGCCGTGCCCACGTCCCGCCCTGCGCCCACAACAGCCGAGTCGAGGGGCGAGGCCGTTCCCGGTTGCCAGAGGACCACAATGGGCTGTCCGCCCACGGTGTCGTTGACGACCCGCTGTTCCTCGAGTGCCTGGTACGGGTAGGCCACCGCTTCGCCGTTCAGGTCCACGGTCAGCACGCGGGCCATGGGGGGAAGTTTGTCGGGCGTTTCGGGGCCCCGGTACAAGAAGGGGCGCTGGTTGATGTCATCGTAGCCAGCGTAAGGGTTTTGGCCGTAAGGGCGGGAGTATCCCGTCTCGCGCGAGAGCACCTTGCCGTCGGGGTAGGTCGTCTTGAACTCCTCCCAGGAGATAATGGAGGCTGGCAGGAACTTCAGACGGGTGCCGGTTAACTCGCCCACAATGGCTTCACCGGTGGCCTGTTGCCACCAGCTTTCCGTCTGGCGGTCGTACATGATGAGGTTGCTGAAGCGCAGCCGGCCGGTTGTTCCGAAGTCCAGCACCTGGCCGTTCACTGTGCGCTCGAAGGCGATGGCGGTGTTGCAGAGGGGGCAGAAGGTGATGATCACCGGCACACCGTTCACTTCGTCGTTGACAATCTCGTGCCAGATGAGAATTTGAATTGGGTAGGCCCGGGCGTCATCCTCAACGCGGAAGAAGATGACGGGCTCTTGGGGCTTGAGCCAGGCGTCGGCCTCAGCCACGCTGACGAAGGCGGGGTTGTCAATGGCCGGAATGCCGTCTTTGGGCGGTCCGCCGGAGAGGATTTCCGAGTAGGGGACGCTGTGCTTGGAAAAGTCGGTGCGAAATTCGCGCTCGGCGCCCAGGGGGGGAGGCTCGTCCGGTGACAACAAGGTCGGGGTGACCGGCGGACGGGAAGCGCCGGATTCCCTGGTGGAGCCTCCCTCCAGCTTGTCGGTTGGGGTAGCGCCGGGTGGCTTGCTGATTGACCCAGAAGCAGGCGTCGTGTCTACGGGACCTGCATCCTCCGTGGCCGCCGTTCCACACGCGGTGATCAGCAGAACGAGGATGCTGAAAAACAGAAAGGGTTTCATGATTGTGTTTCTCCGTCTGATAGGTTGTGATGTTTGGTACGTGCCTTGTTTAGACGAAGGGAGCGGTGCTCTTCTTACTTCTGGGGAACGCGGGGGCGAACGATCTCGGCAGATCAATGTG
>WFWG01000198.1 GCA_015491235.1 Ardenticatenaceae bacterium | reverse complement strand
AGTTGGAAGCGTGGCGCGAAGACTTCGAGGCGTTTCATGCCCGGTTTGCCTATTTGTTTGCCCGCCGTGAACCTCGTGAGCAAGCCGCGAAATACATGCGTAGTTTGCTGGCCCCGGTCCAACGGAACGGATGGCAGGTGGCCGAAGCGGGGGGGGATGCGCGGCCCGATCGCACCCAACGGCTGCTGTACCAAGCGAAGTGGGATGCAGACGCCGCCCACGACGAATTGCAGGCCTTTGTGGTGGCGACGTTGGGACCCCCGAGGGCATCGGTACCATCGACGAGACGGGGTTTCTGAAAAATGGTGCCAGGATTGAGAACGACATCGGAAGGCCAAGGCACCGGAGGAGCTCGAGTTTCGGACCAAGCCCGAGTTGACCATCCAGATGGTGCAACACGCCTGGGAACGTGGTGTTCCAATGCGCTGGGTCACAGGCGATGAGGTCTATGGGGACACCCCCAACGTTCGGGCCGCTATTCGAGCGGAGGAAGGGCACTACTATGTGCTGGCCGTCTCGCCCAACACGCCGGTGTGACCAGTGCGACCAACTGTGAAGGCAGCCAGAGGGGAGACCGGGACGTCCTCCTGCGCCAATGCCTGCCAGGCGGCGGGAGACCCGACGACCGTGGCACGTCTGGTCGCGGCATGGCCTGAAGCTCAGTGGCAGCGCTTGACCGTGGCGGCGGGCGAAAAGGGATCTCGCACCGACGACTGGGCCTGTGCGCGTGTTGTAGAACATCGCGATGGCGCGCCCGGCCCTCCGGAACGATCTGTTGGCGTATGACACATATCCAGAGTTTCTTGCTCTGCATTCTCAGACCTCCTTCAGATTTTCTCGCAGTTCAGTGAACCTCGTGGTTCTAATTGACCAAGTCGGGTGGGGCGCCGTACTTCTTGTTGTTGAACCTATTGTTCGTACACCAGTTCCCCTAGCTCACTGTTCCGCCACTCTCGGTCATGTGTGAAGAGAGCACAGAGGTAACCTTGATCTGCCCCCAGAAGAAGACTCCCAGGAGCACACAGGTCACCACAATCGAAAGTCCCGTCCAGTGATATCCTACTGCATCCTTAATGGTACGGGGTGGAGGTAGCCACAAGGTTGTGAGATAGTCAGCCAGCCAGATGGCAATACCATCGAATAGGAAAAAGCCTACATGCACCACGGCCAGGGTCAAAGGGAGCCAGGATCGCACCTCCCTGTTTGCCGCCCGAGCCATGCCTGCCAAGAAAACGACCATACTGAAGCTCACAATGATAGTAGCAGGCAGAAATTCATGCTCATCAAAGAAATCATTCAGTTGGCGCACCCAGGTCCCTTGTGGTGGAGGTGGGAACGAATCCCACGGGGCCAATCTCCCGGTAAAGGCACCCATTAGCCAAAATAGAGCAATCCACGCCAACACCAGAAGAAGCAAGCCTCCCAGGAAGCGCAACACACTGCTATATGCCAACTTCTCGGCCATCCAAATGCTCAGCACTACCATCAGAATGCCAATTACTGATCCGTAGAAGAGTAGCGATTCTAAGTGAACAAAGATCAAGTCCAAAATCGTTATGAACATGCACGTCCCCCTTTCATAACTTAACTTGCCACCTTTGATTGATTTGGCCCCGCCGATTCTGGTTTGGTTTGTTCTCGCTCCTATTCCAATGGCTCAGCAGGAGTAAGGGCAGGAGCACTCGGCAAATGGCCCTGCCCTCGGAACCAACTTGACCCAGGGGTCTAGTGGTGGAGGGACGTAGTATTCTTCACTTTCTCTGGCCCGCCGGCCAAACTGACACCAGTGGTACCAAGACATAGACGTGCCTCGTCCCAGTGGTAGGCGAAGCCATTGAGGTTGTTCCCATAGGCGATCCAAAAAGCTGTCGCGACTTGGGCCGAGGTGGTGTCCCAGCGCAAACTGTCAGGGTTTGTTGAATCGATCCAGAACCAGAAGACCCAGTCGTCATCAGGATCTGGATTAGGACCACCCTCGCAGTAGGGATCGCTCCAGTAGTCCTGGGCGAAGGCTTCTGGCGGGCCAGCACCCTTCTCGATGATTTGCCGCCAAAGCTCTGAACTCCCGGGTGGCGGCTCGATAATATTTGGTGAAACTGGTGAAACTTTCGATGACTCAGCCAATCGAGTGCTAGTTCTAGCAGATAGCAGCTCAGCGACCCTACTAACCTGGAGCTCGGCCAGTTGCTGCAAGAAGGCTCGAGCCTGTGCAACGGTTATCTGCTCGCTGATAACAAGATCAACAAACCTCTCCAAATCTGCGTCCGTTACGTCATTCGGTGAAGCAGTCGGACTTGGGGCTGGTGTAGTGGGCGCAGAATCTGCTACTGGTGGTTCCTGAGCCATCACAACGCCGGGCCCGGCGCTCAATAGCAACGCCAACAACACAAACAATGACAGAAGATTGAGCCTACGCATCATACTCCTCCATCTACTCAATATGCTTGAGATACTCACCGGCCTTCCCGGTGGCATTCTCAGTCTACCACGAACCAGGCGAGTTGTACCTGTGGAAATCCACAGATAGCCTGTTCCCATCACCCTTCACTCACACAACCGGTTCTTCTTGATTACTACAACCGCATTTGCATTGACAACTCTCCCAGAGAATGGCGAAAAGAGGAAAAAAGAGGGGAGAAGATGACACTGAAAGAGTTGGAAGCGTGGCGCGAAGACTTCGAGGCGTTTCATGCCCGGTTTGCCCATTTGTTTGCCCGCCGTGAACCTCGTGAGCAGGCCGCGAAATACATGCGTAGTTTGCTGGCCTCGGTCCAACGGAACGGATGGCAGGTGGCCGAAGCGGTGGGGGATGCGCGGCCCGATCGCACCCAACGGCTGCTGTACCAAGCGAAGTGGGATGCAGACGCCGCCCGCGACGAATTGCAGGCCTTTGTGGTGGAGACGTTGGGTCACCCCGAGGGCATCGGCATCATTGACGAGACGGGGTTT
>WFWG01000197.1 GCA_015491235.1 Ardenticatenaceae bacterium | reverse complement strand
GGGCTTGGACCAAGGGTTGACTTGGTTGTATTCCGGAGGTGCAGGGGGTGGAACCCCCTGCCGGGGGGCATGGGGGGGCCACCCAGTCCCTTTTTCCTCCTTCGCCGTTTGCACAACATTGAACGGCGTCAGTCCCGTAACAAAGAGACGTTTTCGGGAGGAAAAAGCCATATGCCCGAATTTCAACTGGTGAGCGACTTCCAACCCACCGGCGACCAGCCCCAGGCCATCGAGAAGCTGGTCGAGGGGTTGCGCAAAGGGTATAAGCATCAGACATTGCTGGGAGCCACAGGTACGGGAAAGACCTACACAATCGCGTGTGTCATCGCCCGCGTCCAGCGCCCGACGCTCGTCATTGCCCACAACAAAACGCTGGCTGCCCAACTCTACGCCGAGTTCAAGGAATTCTTCCCTCACAACGCTGTCGAGTATTTCGTGAGCTACTATGACTACTACCAGCCCGAGGCCTACGTGCCCCAGCAGGACCTCTACATCGAGAAGGACGCTTCCATCAACGAGGAAATTGACCGCCTGCGCTTGGCCGCCACCTCGGCGCTGATGAGCCGGCGTGACGTGATCATTGTGGCGTCGGTCTCGTGCATTTACGGCCTGGGCTCGCCAGAGGATTACGGCAAGGTGGTCATCAACCTGCGGAAGGGCGAAATTCGCAAGCGGGAGAAGCTGTTGCGCCATCTGGTGGACATTCGCTACGAGCGCAACGATTACGAGTTGCGGCGGGGCACTTTCCGCGTGCGGGGCGACACGCTGGAGATTGCGCCGGCCTACGAGGAGACGGTCTACCGCGTGGAGTTCTGGGGCGACGAGATTGACCGCATTACCGAGGTGGACCCTCTCACGGGCGAAGTGATGCGCGAGTACGTCGCACTGGACATCTACCCGGCCAAACACTTCATCACACCCCAGGAGAAGTTGGAGAAGGCCCTGCGGGACATCGAAGCCGAGTTGGAGGAGCGGCTGGCCGAACTCCGAGCCCAGGGTAAGCTGCTGGAAGCCCAACGTTTGGAGCAGCGCACGCGCTTCGACCTGGAGATGTTGCGGGAAATGGGCTACTGCCCGGGCATCGAGAACTACAGCCGTCACCTCTCCCAGCGGCCGTCCGGCAGTCGGCCCTGGACGCTGCTGGACTACTTCCCGGACGACTTCCTCATGGTCATTGATGAGTCCCACATGACCATTCCCCAACTTCGCGCCATGTACAACGGCGACCGCAGCCGCAAGGAGACGCTGGTGGAGTACGGCTTCCGCCTGCCCAGCGCCTTGGACAACCGTCCCCTCACTTTCGAGGAGTTTGAGGCCCAGATTCACCAAGTCATCTACATGTCGGCCACGCCCGGCCCTTACGAGCTGGAACACAGCGAACAGGTGGTGGAACAGCTCATCCGGCCCACCGGCATCCTGGACCCCGTGGTGGAGGTGCGCCCTACCAAAGGACAAATAGACGACCTGGTGGGCGAAATCCGCAAGCGCGTCGAGCGGGGCGAGCGGGCACTGGTCACCACGCTCACCAAGCGCATGGCCGAAGACCTGGCCGACTACCTGGCCGAGTTGGGCATCAACGTCCACTACCTGCACTCGGAGATCGAGACCATCGAGCGGGTGGAGATCCTCCGAGAGCTACGCCTGGGCGTCTACGACGTGGTGGTGGGCATCAACCTGTTGCGCGAGGGGTTGGACTTGCCCGAAGTTTCGCTCGTTGCTATCCTGGACGCCGACAAGGAGGGCTTCCTGCGCTCCGAGACGGCCCTTATCCAGACCATTGGCCGCGCGGCGCGCCACGTCAACGGCACGGTCATCATGTATGCCGACACGATAACCGACTCCATGCGCCGGGCCATCGAGGAGACCAACCGCCGCCGCGCTATTCAGCAGAAATACAACGAGGAGCACGGCATCGTGCCCCAATCCGTCACCAAGGCCGTGCGCGACCTGACGGACCGCGTGCGCCAGGTGGCCGAAGAGGGCCCGGTCTACGAAGTGGCCCGTTCCATGCCACGGGATGAAATCGAGCGCACCATTGCGGAGCTGGAAAAGCAGATGCGGGCTGCGGCCAAAGAACTGGAGTTCGAGAAGGCCGCCATGTACCGCGACCAGATTTTCGAGTTGCGCCAGATGCTCGACGCCCTGGACGACCGGCCCGAGTGGGAACGCCTGCGCGATGCCGCGCGTCGTTCCCAGGACCGCCGATGATTGTTCGACACAACACGTAACGTAATACCAATTGGGCGTGGAAATGGTATGAGGTCGCGTACTCCTTCGGAGACCTCGGAGGCAAGCGCATGAACGTGTGCGGCGCCGCCGTACGAAAAAGAGAAAT
>WFWG01000196.1 GCA_015491235.1 Ardenticatenaceae bacterium | reverse complement strand
GGTTGCTCGGCGGGTGGCTCGTAGCCGAAGCCGGTCACCAGCAGGTGGTCGGCCAGGAAGCGGAGCATCTGGGCCAGGTTGGCCCGCCCGCCGGCCTGCAGGTAGGCCGTGACCTCGTGGACCACGGCCGGCGGCACGGTGGAGCTGGCCGTCAGTTCCGGGTCGGGCACGCCGGTGCCGCTCACCAGCACCAGGTGCTGGCCGGCAACGTGGGCTTGAGCCACCAGGTCGCGCAGCCCCGGCACGCTGTCGAGGCCGCCCAGCAAGCGCACCACCACCACGCGGGCGTCGGCGTATTCCTCCAGCAGGGCGGCCATGTGCTCCTCGCTCTTGATCTGGCCCAGGCTGCGGGCCGCCACGGGCGGGAAGTCGGGCGGCAGCTCGGCCAGGGCGCCCTGTAGGGCCAGCAAGTCGGTGTCGGCGTGGGAGAGGAAGAGCAAGCCCTCGAAGGGCGCACGGGACGGCTCGGCCAGTACCTGGCCCTCAGGAGCGGGTGAGGCCGCCTGAGCGTGGCGCCAGGTGTAGAAGTCGAAGACGTATTCGGCCAACTCCGGCGGGGGCGGCAGGTAGCCGTCGGCCTCCAGCATGGCCTCGACGTAGTCGTAGATGGCCAGCACCTGCTGCTCGCTGTTCACGGAGTGGAACCAGATGGGCCGGCCGTCGAAGAGGAGCAGGACCACGTTGGCCAGCGGGCACGGCCCCAGGCAGCCGCCAATGGTCAGGTGGACTTGATTGCGCAGCTTGCGGCGGATCCACTCGTTGTGGTAGAGCTCGGTCGGCACGGCGGCATGGCCCCGCTCGGTGTGGCCGCAGCAGCAGCCGGTGGCGCAGACCAGCAGGTGCCCCCGCCGGTGAACCACGTTGATGACCTTGCCGTCGGGCCGCAGCACACGGCTGCGCTGGTAACGCGATGGCCCGCGAGGCGGCGTTGGACAGCAGGCCGCCTGGTTCTTCTGGTCTTCGGGTGAAACGTCGCGTTCGACGCTCGCCACACTTACCCTCCGGTGGTGGGTTCCTCGGCAGCCGCCCTCCACAGCAGGGCATGAATCTGCCGCGCTCCCTCGAGCAGACTCGGACCGGCTTGCAAGACGATGTCGGACGGGACTTCATACACGTGGCCGCCGCGCACGGCCGGCACCTCCTGCCACTCCGGTCGGGCGCGGATCTCGTCCAACCGTGCCTTGCGGCCGCACCAGGAGGCGATGATCACCTCCGGCGCGCGGCGGGCCACTTCCTCGCGCGTCACCACCCGCTCGGGCGCGGTGCGGCGCTCGTGCAGGTCGCGGAAGATGTCCTCCCCTCCCAGGTATTCGATCACGTCGCTCACCCAGCCGATGCCCGAGACGAGCGGCTCGGGCCACTCCTCGAAGAAAACCCGCACGCGGCGGGGCAAGGGGCGGGCGTCCCGAATCGCGGCCAACTCCCCCTGCAAGCGCTCCACGGCGGCCTGCGCCTCGGCCTGGCGGCCGACAACGCCGCCCACGAGGAGCAGGTTGCGCCACACATCCTCCAGGGAGTGAGGGTTGAGCGCCAAAACGGGAATGCCCCGCTTGATCAAGTACGTGGCCGCGTCCGCCTGGATGTCGCTGGCGGTGATGACCAAGTCCGGCTCCAAGGCCAAAACGCGCTCCAAGTCGGGCGTGGCGAAGCCGCCAACTTTGGGCAGGTCGCGCACCTTCTCGGGCCGGCGCGCAAAACCGCTGACGCCCACCAGCCGGTCAAAGGCGCCCAGCAGTTCGAGAATCTCCGGCCCTTCGGCGGCCAGGGAAACGATGCGTTGTGGATAGTGCCCAGAGACGCTCACGCGGACCTCCAAGAAAAGCAAACGCCCACCTTTTCGGGAAGGTGGGCGCACGGGTTGCCGTGACCAGCGAGCGGGCGACAAACAAAAAACCCGGCTCGCGTGAGCCGGGTTGAGCGTTCCCAAAGTTCGGGGTCTACAATGCCCAAAGCGTCATCCGAACCTCAGGACGGCCTCTTGGCCGTGCTCCCTCCCCTCCCGCGAGAGGACACAGAGCCAGCAGAGGCGGGCGACCTGGCTCCACCAGTGGCCAGTGTTCAGTGAACAGTAATCAGTGATCACTGATCACTGTTCACTGACAACCGGCCCTGGTGTTACAGTTGCGGGGCAGCGCCGGACTCTCACCGGACTTCGCCTTTCAGCCCTGCCATCCGGGGCGTCGGGCACCTCTGCTGCCATATTCGACTTTTGAGTTGTTAACGCTTTTCGCGCGTTGTCGTTCGGCTTTTGGGTGACATCACTATAACGAAGAACTGGGCGGATGTCAAATGCAGTCCTCCTCTCCCTCCGCCCGCATTGCCGAATACCGGGTGACCTGCCTCAATTGCCACCGTCGTTGGCAGGCACGAGCGTTGAGCGTGGTCATGGGACTGTTCTGGCGGGGTGCGGCGGCCCTGGGAGCCGTACTGGGGTTGGCGGTGCTCACCGCCAAATGAGAGGGGACGAGATGAAGCCCCCTGTGGTCCCGTGTGTTGCCGGTTCCTCCCAACAGTGATAAGATTACAGGGCGGCAGTGGACGGTGAACCGTGATTGGTAATCGGTGAGCAAGGGGTGGCAGTTGGGAGAAGAGCCGGCATGAGCACACAGGCGCTGTACCGCAAGTGGCGCTCCCAGACGTTCGACGAAATCGTCGGGCAGGAGCACGTCACGCGCACGCTGAAGAACGCCCTGCGGGCCGGGCGCATTCGGCACGCTTACCTCTTCACGGGCCCGCGCGGTACCGGCAAGACCTCCACGGCCCGCATTCTGGCCAAGGCGGTCAACTGCCTGGCCCCGCTGGAAGAGCGCCCCTGCAACCGGTGTCACATGTGCCGCGCCATCACCGAGGGCGCCTCCCTCGACTTGATCGAAATTGACGCCGCCAGCAACACCAGCGTGGACGATGTGCGGGACCTGCGGGACAAAGTGGGCTTCGCCCCCACCGAGGGACGCTACAAGGTCTACATCATTGATGAGGTCCACATGCTCTCCACCAGCGCCTTCAACGCCCTGCTGAAGACGCTGGAGGAGCCACCCCCCCACGTGATTTTCATCCTGGCCACCACAGAAGTCCACAAGGTGCCGGCCACGGTGCTGAGCCGCTGCCAGCGCTTCGACTTCCACCGCATCCCGCCGGACCTGATTGCCGCCCATTTGGCCCGCGTGCTGGAAGCCGAGGGCGTGGCCTACGAGCAGGCCGCCCTTGACGCCATCGCGCGCCAGGCCACCGGCAGCCTGCGCGATGCCCTCAGCATTTTGGACCAGGTGCTGGCCTCGGGCAGCGATACCGTCACCCTCAGCCTGGTACGCGACATTCTGGGCCTGCCGGACGCCGAAAGCGTCGCTGCCCTGGTGGAGGCTATGCTGGAGCAGGACTTGGGGCGCGGCCTGGCCCTCATCAACACGGTTGTGGAACAGGGCACCGACGCGCGCCAATTCCTGAATGCGGTGTTGGACCACCTGCGCGCCCTGTTGCTCGTAGTGGCCGGAAGCCGGGCACACGCCCACGTGCCACCCGAGGTGCTGCCGGCACTCCAACAGCAGGCCGCCCGGGTGACGCCTCAAACCTTGGTGCCGGTCCTACGCGCCTTCCAAAGTGCCGTGGCCGACCTCAAGCTGAGCCTGCACCCCCAATTGCCCCTGGAGTTGGCCTTCGTGGAGGCGGTGCTGGCCCTCTCGGGGGAGCCGACGACCGGCAACCAGCCGCCGCCCGCGCCGCCGGCCCGGCCTGGGAAACCAGCCGCACGCCCGGTACCGCCACCCCCAGCGTCC
>WFWG01000195.1 GCA_015491235.1 Ardenticatenaceae bacterium | reverse complement strand
GGGTGGGGGCGACCACCTGGCGGCACACCCGATGAGCCACGCCAGCAGCCCCAGCCACGCGGCTGTTGCCAGCGCGCGGGGCCAGGCGTCGCGCCTCCTCACCCCTCTTCCTCCCACACTTCCTCCAGCCAGGAGAGCACGGTCGCGTGCAGGGGGCCGTTGGTCGCCACGAGGATTTCCTGAGCGGGCGTCCACGGCTGCCCCCGGGCGTCCGTCGCCAGGCCACCGGCCTCCTGAACCAGCAGCACGCCGGCCGCCGCGTCCCAGGGGTCCAACCCCAGGTTCACGTACCCGTCCAGCCAGCCGGCCGCCACGTAGCACAGGCCCAGGGCCGCGCTTCCCAGGCTGCGGGCCGCGTGTCCCCGGAGCACGAAGCGGGCAAAGAGGTGGGTTGCCAGGCGCCGGCGCTCCGGGCTGTGGGTCCAGTCGGAAGCCAGCACGGCGTGAAGGGCTTCCGTTTCCCGGCTCACCCGCAGGGGCTGGCCGTTCAGCCAGGCGCCCTGACCGGAGGCAGCCCAAAAGAGCCAGTCCCGCATCACCTCGCACACGGCGGCCACCAGGGGGCGGCCCTGCCACCAGAGCCCCAGGCTTACGCTGAAGACGGGCAGGCCGTGGGCGAAATTGCTGGTGCCGTCGAGGGGATCCACAATCCAGGTGGGCGTTTCCGGGTCGAGCGTGGCGCCGGCGTGGGCGGTCTCCTCGCTCATCACGGCGTGATCGGGAAAGAGGGCCAGCAAGCGCGCGCGGATGAGTTCGTCGGCGGCCTCGTCGGCCGTGGTGACCAACTCGCGCACCTCGCCCCCCTTGACGCGCACGCTCACCCCCTCGGCCCGATGACGGCGCACCAGGTCGGCGGCTTCGCGGGCCACATCCCGGGCGGCTGTCAGGTAGAGGCGCAGGTCAGCGTTCATGCTGGTTTCCTCGCGACACGTTTTGTTGGGTGAAGACATTTGGTGGCACAATCGCTCAACATATAGTGCTTCAACCGGCGATTGGCTTTACTCTGCGGCTCCCTTCAGGCGGGAAATGGCCTCGTCCGGCGAGAGCTTCCGGTTGAGCAGTTGTACGGCCACTTGCTCCATCTGAGGCGCCAGAATTGTCCACTTGGGTGAGAGGGGGCGAGGCCGAGCAAAGGACAGCCACTCGAAAGCGGCGGCCAGCGGACTCTCATCGGCCAGCCGGCGGGCTGCCTGTTGCCCAATCGGAAGAGCATTCGCGTCGGCCAGGCGGGCCTGCTGCTCGGGCGACACCAGGTAGTCGCGAACGAAAAGCCATGCGGCCAGTTCCCGGTTCGGATCACCTGTGTTCAGCACGACCATGAGAAAGCTAGAAGCCAGCAAAACGGGCTTGTCGTCCACGGCAGGCGGCGGCGCGATCGCCCACGTGGACGGCTCGGCCGGAGGGAGCGTTGCCGTGGAGACCAGGGCGAAGGCCGCTTTGCCGCTCAGGGCAGCCTTCAGGGCCTCCTCTTGGGTGTTGAGGGGAAGCACAGCCCCGTTGTCGGCCAGGGCGCGCAACAGGACGGCTGCCAGGCGAAGGCCCTCGTCGGGCGAAGTGGCGTTGGGCGTTTGCAAAAAAGTGCTGCCCAGCGTCCACGCCAGGTTGAGAAAGACGTCGGCCTGGGGCTGAAAGGTGAGGCAGGGGCGGTTGGTCGCCTCGAGAAAGGCGCGACAGCTTTCTTCAAAGGCTTCCCACGTGCGCGGAGCCCCGTCTGAGACGCCCGCTTTCCGCAACACGTCCGGGTTGTAGGCCAGAGCCAAAACCTGGAGCCGCACGGGAGCAACGACGTATCCGGCGCGAGACGTGGGGGTGCCCCAGGGAAACGTGTTCAAGTAGAGATCGGCCTCGGCTGGGGGAGAGAGATGCCACGTCTTCTCTTGCGCCAGGTGACCAATCTCGTCGGACATCACTTCCATTTCCTGTAACTCAGGGAGCAACTCGTCCGGCACGATAAGCAAGTCAGGAAGCTGGCCGGCCTGAATGGCGGCCTTTAGCCGTGTTTCCACATCTGGCGCTGAGCCGGGTGTCTCCACTTTCACCTGAATGCGCCACGGATTCCTGGCGTTGAACGTGTCTACCACTTCCTTCAGGGCCAACTCGGAGTCCGGGGGGAGGAGGGACCAGAGCACAAGTGATTGGGCGGCGGGATCAGGCGGTTCAGCCGTTAGCGCGTTGGGCGAAACGAGGACGGGTGGCAAGGGCGTGGGCTCGGCCGGCATGGGCAGTGCCCGTTCGCACGCCGTGGTGATGAGAATGATCCAGAGAAAGAACAGTCCGCTTTTCAGGCGCATCGTGTCTCTCCTGCTTTGGCAGGCGTCTTTGAAGGCGTCACGTAAACCGTCCCAGAATGAGCCTGGGCATGGCGTGTATTTCGTCAGCGCGGAACACCCACGCGACCAGCAGGTAAACGCAGGCGCCCACCAGTATGCCCAGCGCCCCCCGCACATGGGGCGACTGGAGTTGAAAAGTCGGCCACCAACTCAGGGCCACCAGCGCAGCACCCATCACCGCCGATGCGCCCGCAGCGCGCACGACTCCCCGCCTCAGGCGGCGGTCGGCCAGGCCGTACAGCCGGTGGCGCAACAGCCACAACAGCGCCAGCATTTCCAGCGTCGTGGCGAGGGTGTTGGCGAGCGCCAGGGCACCGTGGGGCCCTCGGGCCAGGTTGGTCGGGTCTCCGAAACGGGGGAGGAGCAACAGGCTCAGGACGATGTTGACCAGCATAGCCGCCCCTCCCACGAGCACAGGGGTCATGGTGTCGTGCAGGGCGTAGAAGGCCCGCGTGGTAATCTCGACCACGGAATGGCCGATGAGCCCCGGCGCGTAGAAGAGCAGCGCCCACGCCACGGCGGCTGTGCTGGTGGCTCCAAAGGCTCCCCGTTGCAGCAGCAGGGCCACGACCGGCTCTCGCAGGAGGGTCAATCCCACGGCTGCTGGCATGGTCAGGAACAAGACGGCTCCCAAGATGCGGGCGAACGTCTCCTGCATGGCCCTGAGTTCGGAGCGTGCGGCTTGGGCCGCGAAGGTTGGGAAAGCGGCGGTCGCCACGGCCAGGGCAAAGACACCTTGTGGCAACAGCATGATACGCCAGGCGTAGTCGAGCGACGGGAGCGCCTGCGGGTTCAAAAACGAAGCCAGAATCGTCGTCACGATGAAGTTGAGTTGCACCACCGCGAGCCCGCCCATGCGGGGCAACATCAGGCGCACCACCTCCCGAATGCCCTCGGCCACATTGGGGTCGCCGAGGCCCAGGAGAAGGCGCAGCCTGGGACGAAGCCGCGCCAGGGCCGGCAGTTGGACGCCCAGGTGCGCCACTGCTCCCAACACGACGCCAATGGCCAGGCCGTACACGCCCATGCGGGGGGCCAGCACGACAGCGCCGAAGATGATGCCCGCGTTGTACACAGCCGGGGCAATGGCCGGGAGCAGAAAGTGCTGGTGGGTGTGGAGCACGCCCATCAGCAGCCCGCTCAGGCTGAAAATGACCGTGGCGCCCAGCATGATGCGCATGAGGCGGGCTGTCAGCGCGTGGAGCGAGGGCGAGAACCCCGGCGCCAGGACGTATTGCACAATCCAGGGAGCCAGCGCAACCGCCAGAAGAGCCGCTGTCCCCGAAATGATGAGCAGCCACGTGCCCACCGCGCTGGTCAGCTTCCAGCCCCCTTCCGTGTCGCCGCGCGCGTGGTAGGTCGCCAGCGTGGGAATAAAGGCCGAAGCCAGGGCGCCGCCTGCTACCAGGACGAAGAGCAAGTCGGGGATGCGAAACGCGGCCACGTAGGCGGCCAACTCCGGCGACGTGGCGAACTGACGGGCAATCAGGATGTCCCGCACAAGCCCCAGCGCCCGGCTGACCACAAAGGCCGCCATAACGAGCAGGGCCGCGCGGGCCACAGCGCCCACAGTTCCCGCAGCTCCTACAGCGCCTGTCATGTCTGGGTTAGCGGCATCGCCGGGTGCTCCGGGAGCTTCAGCAACTCCAGCCTTGTACGAGCGCGTTTGCTCACCTTCTTCAGCCAATGACATGCCCCTTTTGTTCGCTTCGTTTTCCCCAACAGGTGTCGCGCCCTGGCGACATCCTGCTCCCGGCATGACCGAGCCAGCGCCTGCTGCGGACACACACGGGACATCATGGGACACAGGGAGCACCGCCATTATAGGGAAGCAGGACCGAAGAGGCAAACGGGGGGAGGGTTCTCCGCCAGCCCGGTTTTTGCGTTTTGGTCCCTTTGTGATAAAATCCGCCTTTGATTTGAGTTCGTGGAGAACGTTAAAACAACGGGGCTCACATCGCGGTCGGAATTGGTCAAGTGGAGCGAACGGATTAGGGTAGTGATCAGCGGAAGCGGAGGGAATGACTCTATGGAGATTCAGCAGGAATCGAACCCGTTGTTAGAAACGCTTACGGTGCTCCTTGAGGACCGCACAGCCGGACTGGTGATCTCGCTGGTAATTATTCCAGTCCTTGTGTTGGCGGCACTCTGGTTGCCCCCTATCTCGCTCGGCGACCGACTGTTTGACACTGAGTTTGCGACAATTCCTGCCACCGGTGGAGCCATCAATGACCCCGACGGCACGCAGGTGGTATTTCTGTCTGAAGGGCTGGAGAAGCCCATCAAGGCGTACATGACCAGCGTACCCCGCCTGGAGTTCCTGGCCGGCAACGTGCCGGAAGAACTGCGGGCGGCGGCGGCCGCTCTGCCGCCCCAACTGGTTCTGAAGAGCCCGATTTATCAAGTCCGCCTCAAGGGGCAAGAGCCGTCCGCCGTCGTGATGACCATTCCCATCCCCAACGACGCCGAGCCCCACATTCGCCTGGACGTGTACGAGTGGACCGGCGAAAAGTGGTCCTGGCTGCCCCACAAGCTCTACTTGGAGGACGAAGAGCTGGAAGTTCGCCTGAACCGTGTTCCCCGCACCTTTGCGGTGGTCCAGGCACAACCCACGATGTCCTCCGTGGGAGCCGAGGTGCATGGCTCGGCCGACTTTGTCTCCCAGGCAGGCGCCACGTTGACCGAAGCTTCCCCTCGGCTTTACATGATGAACGAGGACGGCACCATCAGCCAGCTCGCAACAGAGCCGGCCGGCCTGCGCGAAAGCGGGGCCACCATCATTCCCGTCCTGCACAACCAGCAGAGCGACGGCATCATCCGCAGCGACTTGACCGACAATCTGCTGATTCAGCCCAACGTGTGGCAGGGGCACGTGGACCAAATTGTGGCCCTCGTTTCCCAGCGCGGGTACGCGGGCATCGAGGTGGACTATCGCGGCGTGGACCCCGAACTGCGGGCGGACTTCACCGCCTTCGTCCGCACGCTGGCCAACCGCCTCCACGAACAGGGCAAGGTGCTCGTGGTGCGCGTGCCCACGCCGCGTCGCATCTCCGAGGACGAGTTCGACAGTGGGGCCTACGACCTGATAGCCATTGGTCAGGCGGCCGACCAGGTTCGCCTGACGATGCCCGTGCTTCCTGAAGCCTGGCGCCCCGGCGGGGATGTCGAGGCGCTTATGACCTGGGTGACGGGCAAGGTGAACCGCTACAAGCTGGCACTGGTGTTGCCGGCGGCCAGTTACGATGTGACGGGCAGCACGCCGCAACCCGTGGCGTACAAGGAGGCCCTGGCGGCGGTTGCGCGCGTGCAACTCGATTTGCAGGGCGAGGTGGCGGCACCGCGCCAACCCATTCGCCTGGTGTTGGCGAGCGGGACGCAAGCGCGTTTCGACAAGTTGACGCAAACGTACCGGTTTACAGGGACGGGTGACGACGGCAGAACGCGCACGCTGCTGCTGGCGAACGCGGCCAGCCTGGCCCGCAAGCTGGACCTGATTAGCCGGTACACAGTCGGCGGCGTCGTCATCCAGGACGCCGAATACGCCGACCCGCGCATCTGGGCCCTGCTGGCCGACTACCGCCAAGGCCGTGGACCAATCCCGTTCCTGGAGAATCGCTTTGCGCTCGTCTGGCGGCTGAAGAACGAGAAGGGCGAGCAGATTGCCGGACAGGTTCAGCCCTTGGACAGGGGCGAGGTAGTCATCCAGGCACCGGGTGAGGCGGGCACGTATCAGTTGGCCGTGGCCGTCTCGGACGACGGAGGGGCCACCACGTACGGAAACCCGGTGGAACAGCGCATCGTGGTGCCCACGCCTTCGCCGACGCCCACTCCATCGCCGACACCTACGCCCGTGCCGCCCACGCCGACGCCAAAACCCAAGCCCAAACCCCCAAGTGGCGGCGGACAGGGTGGCGGAAGCCAGGCGACAGCACCGTCGTCTCCACCTCCTCCACCCAGCACGGCGCCCAGCGGCCCTATGGCTTACGGCATCCAAGCTCACCTGATCTACCAGGATAAGGACCGCATCATGCGGATGATCCAGGGCCTGGGGTTCAACTGGGTGAAGCAGCAAATCGAGTGGAAAGTTTTCGAGATGGCACCCGGCCAAATTCAATGGGGTGAGATGGACGCCATCGTGGATTCGGCTCGGCGGCACGGCATCAAAGTACTCTTCTCCATCGTGAAAGCGCCCAAGTGGGCGCGACCTCCTGGCGCTGATTTCAGCGTCGAGGGGCCGCCGGCCGATCCGCAGACCTACGCCAACTTCGTGCGCGCCGTGGCGGCCCGCTACTGTGGCAAGGGGGTGGCGGCCATCGAGGTGTGGAACGAGCAGAACCTGCACTACGAGTGGGGGAACCAACCCCTCAGTGCCGCTGACTACATGAACCTGCTCAAACCGGCCTACCGGGCCATCAAGGAAGTCTGCCCCAGCATGATTGTCATCAGCGGGGCGCTCACGCCGGCCGGCAACGTGGGCAACCTGGCCCGGGACGACATCGAGTACTTGCAGGAGATGTATCGTTATGGCCTAAAACAATACTCGGACGGCATCGGTGCCCACCCCAGCGGGTATAACTGCCCGGCCGACGCCGACTGGCGCACGGTTCAGGACCCCACGGCCAAGTTCCGGGGCCCCTTCGAGAATCGGCACCACTCCTGGTGCTTCCGCGGTACCATGGAGGGGTACCGCAATGTGATGGTAGCAAACGGTGATGCCAGAAAGAAGATTTGGGTGACCGAGTTCGGTTGGGCTGTAGGACCGGCCGTGAATGCCAATTACGGCTATGCCGACGACAACACCTACGAAGAGCAGGCCAAGTGGACCGTGCAGGCCTACCAGATGGCCCGCAACTGGGGCTGGGTGGGCGGCATGTTCCTGTGGAATTTGAACTTCAAGATGGTGGCGCCGGGCTCCGAGCAGGCCCAGTGGGGCATCGTGGACGAGGCCGGCAACCCGCTGCCTACCTACAACGCACTGGCCGCCATG
>WFWG01000194.1 GCA_015491235.1 Ardenticatenaceae bacterium | reverse complement strand
GCCTTGGCGCCCGGTTGGGGAATGCGCACCAGCCTGAGCCCACGCCGGCGCACGTAGTCCATATCAATGTTGTCAATTCCCGAGCCGGCCCGAACAAGGAGCTTGAGGTGGGGAGCCGCCGCCATCACGTCAGCCGTAATCTGAACGCCACTTCGGAAGACAAGTACCTCGCGGTCGCGGATGTGCGCTTTCAACTCTGCCTCGCTGGCGTTGAAGGCGCACACCACATCGTATCGCTCCTGCATAACGCGAATGGCGTCAGGGTCAATGGAGCTGGCAATCAAAATTTTCATCTTTCCTCCTCACCGTTCCCAAGAAACTCAATCCTTCCCTCTCGCTTTACCATGTTAGGAGGGAAAGGCGAGAATCACATAAAAAGGGTGTTAGAAATGCCTATTAACTTGCACGGGGGCTTGCCGCCCCAGTTCTCCACAACTTCTTCTCTTACGGCGGCGCCGAGCCGCATCTCTGCTCAAGTCGCTGGAATGGCACGCCGTCGTCCCACGCTTCAGGGGAACACCAGGATTGAGACATGGGGTTCGAGAACGCAATTGGTATCACAAGGGGAAAATGAAGGCCGTGGAAACGGGGACGTCAGGCGGTGAACACGAGCTGGAGTCGGTTGAGATAGCGGGCTTGGGGAACCAGTTGGGCGCGGAACAGGGGCAAGGCCGTGCCGGGGCCAACGTTGAGCCGACGCAGGCGCAGGGGGTGAACCGCGCGCAGGTCGTTGATGCCCCGCTCGGTCGTGAACGCCAGGCGAAACTTGGCCTGGCCCAGTTGCTGAACGACGGCCTCGCTGACGCCGCCGCTGGGATACGCGAAAACGCGCGGTGTAGGGCCAACTTCTCTCGCCAGGTCGGCCCACGAGCCCAGCGCCTCGAGGCGCGCCTCCTCCGGCGAAATGCGGTTGAACAGCGGATGTGTCCGGGAGTGGGGAGCCAGCCTTACGCCTTCGGCTGCCAGACGGCGCAGCGCGTCCCAGTCCAGCACGCTGGCCCGCACAGGGGGAGCGCCCAAATCGGCGTAGAGACGCTCGAGAAGCGCCTCAGCTTCGGAGTGGGGCAGGGTTTTCACGTAAGCCCGCAACCGGCGGTAGGCGCTCCAGCGATCCCGTGGCGTGTGCAGGGGGAAGCAGCCAACAGGCGTCTCCACGGCTGACGCGCGCGTCGTTTGCAGGGCGTAGTAAAGCCGGTCCCACCAGAAGGCGCGGGAGGGGTCAGCCGGGTAGGCAGTGGGAACGAAGAGGACCACAGGAATGCCGTGGCGCCGCAAGACGGGCCAGGCATGTTGGGCAAAGTCAATGTAGGCGTCGTCAAAGGTGACCAGCACGGCGCGGGGTGGCAGCGGGCGCCCTTCCCACACGGCAGCCAGCACGTCGTCCAGGGAGACGGGGTTGTACCGTTCGGCCACCAGGCGCATCTGCGCCTCGAACGCTGCCGGGCGAACGGCCAACTGGGGCGCCAGGTCCGGGCGCGCCTCGGGGTCGTCCACGCGGTGGTAGGTGAGCACGCGCAACAGGGGGGCCGGATCGTTCGCCCCTTCACACCGCTCCACCAACGCCTGAAAGGCGCGGCTCTGCACCAGGCGACTCAACCAGACCTTGATTCCGGTCTTCATAGCTCACTGCCTTTCGTAAACAGGAGGCGAACCGACGGCCGCGTAAAATTCCATGATGATTCGCCTCCCTTCCGACACGACCTGATCCAACGGCCGCGTGGCGTCCACCAGGTAAAAGTGCTTCACGGCACCGCGAAACTGAAGGTACTCCTGACGGCGCCTTTCCAACAGTTCGAGTGAGCCTTCTCCCTTGCGGGCAAACAACACCTCCGGCGGAGCGTCCAGGCAAATCACGAGGTGCGGCTTTGGATACACGTGTTGCAGGAACCAGCCGTGCACGCGGCTCGTCAAGTGACGGTTGGGGTCAGGGTTGGCGATGTCATGGGCGTAATAGTCAAGGAAGAAGTGGCGGTCGAAGAGCACCACGTAGCCGCGCGCCTGATACCACCAGACCACGCACTGGCGGAAGGAGGCTTCGGCCATCCGGTTGAGCAGGCGGGCCCAAGCCTTGAGTTCAAACAGGGCCCGCTTGAGTTTCCCCTTCGGGGGGCGTTTGCGCTTGGACGGATCTGGCGGGCCGGCCATGTCTGGCCGGCCGCCGCGCCGCCGCTTGATTTCCAGGAGCAACCGGGTGGTGGGCAACACCATGTTGCTGGCTTCCAGGTTTATGCCCATGTAGACGTACTTAACGGGTATCGGAAGTTGGTTGACCAACTCGCGACTCACGGTGGTCTTTCCGGCTCCATCTGGCCCAACCAAGGCAACGGTAAACATGTGTTGTTGCTCCTTTTTTTATTGATAAGACGTACGCGGTGGCGGTGCCGGGCGGCATCCGGGGGAGAGATGGAGGTTGGGGGGGATACCCCCGAGCCCCCTGGCAGAACGCGCCGGGCTAAAGCCCACCGCTACGCAGGGTCAAGCCCCCTGAAGGGGGCTCCCTTGCAGCCTGCTTT
>WFWG01000193.1 GCA_015491235.1 Ardenticatenaceae bacterium | reverse complement strand
TTCATCATCTGCCTCCTGTCTCGCTGTTAGGCTCTCGTCCTGTTTAAGGATACCATAGCAGGAGGCTTGCTTGCTATCCGGCCCTTGGAAACCTTGGAAATTTGTGTCAGGTAGCTAGACCACGGATTTCACTGATGAAAGAAAGTGTGGTGCGCGGTGCCGGAACACCGCTCTGGAGTTGGGGAAGGGGTGTTGGAGGGGTGCGACGACGCACTTGCCAAGTGCGTCGTCGCACCTTGAGCGTGGCTCTTGCCTCATTTCTGAGGGCCAGCGCGCCGTGGCCGCTCGTCCTGACCGTGGCCTCGAGGGGCCCTTGGCACCCTTGATAAGCCCGTGCTGCCCCAAAGTGCGTTTACGGGTAAATTCCCCGAATGGCAATTGCCCGCGCCACCCGGTCAATGGCGCGAATGTAGGCAGCCGTGCGCATGGTCACATCCCGCTCGCGGGAGACGGCCAGCACGGCGCGGAAGTTCTCGCGCATCAGCTTGCTCAGCCGCTGGTTGATTTCTTCCTCACTCCAGAAGAAGTGTTGCAGGTCCTGCACCCACTCGAAGTAGGAGACGATCACGCCGCCCGCGTTGCAGAGGATGTCGGGAATGACGAACACGCCCCGCTCGGCCAGAATGTCGTCGGCTTCGGGAGTGGTGGGGCCGTTGGCCCCCTCGGCGACGATGCGGGCCTGAACGCGGTCGGCGTTGGCCCTTGTGATCTGGTTCTCCAGGGCCGCCGGGATGAGCACGTCACAGGGCAGTTCCAGCAGTTCCTCGTTGGAGACAAATTCGGCCCCTGGGTATTCCACCACAGAGCCGGTTTCGCGCTTGTGGCGCAGTACGTCGCGGGCGTCCAGCCCTTTGGGGTTGTAGATGCCGCCGCGCGAGTCGCTCACGGCCACGATGCGAGCGCCGGCGTCCTGCAACAGGTAGGCGGCCACAGCGCCCACGTTGCCGTACCCCTGCACCACCACGCGGGCGCCCTTGACGGGAATGTCCAGCACGCGCAGGGCCTCCAGCGTGGTCACCATCACGCCCCGGCCGGTGGCCTCCACGCGCCCCTTGGAGCCGCCCACTTCCAGCGGCTTGCCGGTGACCACGGCCGGCGTGGTAAACCCCCGGTGCATGGAGTAAGTGTCCATAATCCAGGCCATGATTTGGGGGTTGGTGTTCACGTCGGGGGCCGGAATGTCGCCCTCGGGGTGCATGAGGATGCTGATTTCGGTGGCGTAGCGGCGGGTGAGGTTTTCCAGCTCCTTCTCCGACATCTCCTTGGGGTTGCACACCACCCCTCCCTTGGCGCCGCCGTAGGGGAGGCCGGCCACCGCACACTTCCACGTCATCCACATGGCCAGCGCCCGCACTTCGTCGAGGGTGACGGCGGGGTGATAGCGGATGCCCCCCTTGCTGGGGCCCAAAGCCGTGTTGTGGTGCACGCGGTAGCCGGTGAAGACGCGCACCGAGCCATCGTCCATTTGCACGGGGAAGTAAACGGTCAGTTCTCGCTGGGGATGGCGGAGCATTTCCCGGATGCCGGGGTCCAGGTCGAGGTAGCTGGCGGCTCGGTCGAACTGTTCGCGCGCCACGTCCCAGGGGTTGGGTTTGACGCGGTCGTTCATCGGTTCACCTCCTCGTGAATATGAAATTGTTCGTGGCTTTGGTAACGTTATAGCGCTAAACTCCAATTTGGGAAAAAGCGTTCGTTTCAGGGCATACCGATAGGATCAGGAGTGGCGCCGCTGCCCCTCCGCTCCTGCCCGGTCTGTAGAAGCCGTAACGCTCAGATTTCCTGCGGCTGTGCCCCCTTCCACAGGAAGGGAATCGTCTGCAGAACGATGTCGGCCGCCTCCTCCGGGGAGAGGCGGTCGGTGTCCACCACGACCTCGGCGGCTTCAGGGGCCTCGTAGGGTGCGCCGAGGCCGGGCAGGGTTTTGATTTCGCCCGCTTCCGCCCGCGCGTAAAGGTTCTTTTGGTCGCGCTGGCGGCACACTTCGACGGGACAGCGGACCCACACTTCGGCGAAGAGGGGCAACAGGCGCCGGGCTTGGCGGCGGTATTTCGTCCGGTTGCCGGTGGCAGCGATGATCACGTTGATGCCGTACCGGGCCAGCAGGTCGGCGAGTTGAACCAGGGCGTTGTAGAAGAAGTCCCGCTCTTCGGGCGTGAACGTGGGGTTTGGCGTCAGAATGGATCGCAGCTCGTCCGAGTCCAGAACGACCACGGGCACGCCGAGGGCGTTCAGGCGCTGGCGGAGCACATGGGCCAGCGTCGTCTTGCCGGAAGCGGGTATACCTGTCAGCCACAGGACCCAACCTGTTCGCTCATTTTGCGGCATCGTTCCCTCTCCGGTTTGCCGAGCGCCACACAGATATGGCTTTGGATAACCGTTTGCCGGTTGTCCGCAGTGGTCAAGGCTGAACGGATTCTTGGAAGGAGAGCACCGAATGGCCCAAATAGTCGTTCACCTGTGCCGGGTTGAACGTGTCGGCCTCCAACACCCGTTCCACGAAGCTCAACATGGCTCTCCGCACGCTCTCGTCCACATCGTACCAGATGGGGCTGGCCACCACCAGACCGCGCCAGGCGAAGAAAGGCGCAATGGTACTGAGGAGTTCCTCGTCTTCCGTGCGCTCCAGGTATGTTGTCCAGAACGTTTCCCAGACCTGCTCGAAGGGGGGCGCCAGGCGGCCGCTCCGCTGGACGGAGAAGAAGATGTAGTTAATAGTGAGCGCGGCCACGTCGTCGGCCGGCTCGCCCCAGGGGCCGCGGCTGCGGTCCAGCAGGCGGAATTGGGTGTCGTGGGAGAAAAGAATGTTGTATGGGTGGAAGTCGCCGTGAACCTGGGAAAGCCGGTGTGCTCTGGACTTCAGCCGCCACCGCCAGCCGACACAGAGGGTCTCGATGCGCATCAGCCACTCGGGGGGAGCGAGCGGGAAGTCGGGCGGGTAGCTGTCGGTCAGGCCCATGATGCCCTCGCCGCTGCCCAGGGTGTCGCGAAGGCGCCGGCGGTAGAGGGCCGGATCGTGGCGCTTGACGGCGTGGATGTCCGCCAGGTAGACAGCCAGAGCCTCGGCCCGGCGCAGGTCGAGCTCCGTGAGCTGACCGGTGTCCCGCAACCGTTCCAGGTCGCTGGCGTAGGGGGCGCCCTCGACGAACTCGGTGACCAGGAAAAACTCGTCCCCTTCCTGCAACGAGAGCAAGTGGCCGTCGGCCATGACCACGCCCACGTCCAGCGCCTGCACGTGGGCCGGAAGCTGGTTGTACGTGTCGTAGGCCAGCAACAGGACGGCGGCCCGGTCCGAGCGGTACTCGTGCCCGAACTGGTTGGGCGACAGCGTGCTCAGCACAACCCGATGGACACGGCCGTTCAACCGGTACGAGACCAGGAGCGGCTTTCCGTAGCCGAATGCCTTGATGGACCGGTCTGCCGCTGCCGCCTCGGGCCCCAGCGGCGTGATTGCTTTGATGGTGACAGTGCGGCCCAACCGCCGGCTCAGATATTCCTGAATTCGTCGGGTTTTCAGTCGCATGGTGAGCCTCCTCATGCTTACGTCTCCTCTGCACGCTCTTCCAGCGCGGACGGGTGCAGGTACGCCTCCCGCAATGCTCTCTGGAACGCTCCTCGCCAGCGCGGACTGCCACCCGGGTGCGCCACACGTCACCCTCATTTTAACCAATTTCCCCTTTCATCATAGCGGCACAACAAGAGCGCTGTATAGCGTCAAATGTAAGCGATTTGAGCGACATATGTCGTTTTCGAACGCTCCGTTCGACGGCGTGCGCCCGTTCACCGGGTACCTCTTGTGACCTTGTTTTGGCTTGGTTTTGGATATAGAAGCGGTTTACCTCATATCACTTGCTTTCTCGAACACCATGTTTCAATCCTGGTGTTCCCCTGAAACGTGGGACGACGGCGTGCCATTCCAGCGGCTTGAGCAGGGATACGGCTCGGCGGCGCCGAGCCATTTCGGTGAATACATGGCATTTGTAGACCCGATTGGTATCACCTTGTCCCAAAAGGGGATGGATCAGGAGGTGGATCTGCCTGCCTACGGCGGGCACCGGTGACCTTGCCAAAACAGGGCATACAGAGGAATAACCAGGAGATCGGAGACGACGACATGCGTTTTTTGTCGGCGTTCCACCGTATTTGTCTCAAGTGGGCCGGGTGGGACTCGAACCCACACGGGCGGGTGCCCAGGGGATTTTAAGTCCCCTGCGTCTACCGGTTCCGCCACCGGCCCACTTCTTTTTTTATTGTATCTCGCTTGTGGGCGAACGGCAAACCGCTTCAGCCGTCTGTCGGCTCCGCCCGTCCTCCCAGATGTTTGGCCAGGAAACGCTCCGCGCGGCGGTAGAAGTCGAGACGGTTCTCCGGCTTGAAGAAACCATGTCCCTCGTCGGGGTACTCCACGTATTCCACTTCCCGGCCCGCTTTGCGGAGTGCTTCCACAATTTGCAGGCTCTCCTGCCGTTTGACGCGCGGGTCGTTGGCCCCCTGGCCGATGAGCAGTGGCGCGCGGATGCGCTCAGCGTGGAAGAGGGGCGAGCGGGCCCGCAACAACTCGGCGTCGCGCTCCGGGTGGCCCATGCGGGTGTGGAAGATGGCCACCATGGGCTTCCAGTAGGGCGGGATGCTCTCCAGCAGGGTGAACAGGTTGGAAGGCCCCACGATGTCCACCCCACACCGATAAAGTTCCGGCGTGAAGGCCAGCCCCGCCAGGGTGGCGTAGCCGCCGTAGGAGCCGCCCATGATGGCGATGCGCTCCGGGTCGGCGATGCCCTGCTCAATGAGCCAGTGCACGGCGTCGGTGAGGTCGTCCTGCATCTTGCCGCCCCACTCCTTGTTGCCCGCGTTGACGAAGGCTTTGCCGTAGCCCACGGAGCCACGGAAGTTCACCTGGAGCACGGCGTAGCCCCGGTTGGCCAGCCACTGGGCAATCGGCTCCCACCCCCAGAAGTCCCGCGCCCAGGGGCCACCGTGGGGGTAGAGCACGGTCGGCAAGTTGCGCGGTTCGGCCCCCGGCGGCAGGGTAAGGTAGCCGTGCAGCACCAGGCCGTCTCGCGCCCTGATGCGCACGGGCCGGCGCTCGGCCAGCGAGTACTTTTCCAGTTCCGGGCGGGCCACGAAGAGCAACCGGGCCTCGCCTGAATCACGGTCGTAGAGGTAGTAGTGGAGGGACTGGCGGTCCCCGTCGTAAGCCACCACCCACCGGCGATCGGCCTGGTCCCGGCTGAAGACGCCGAACTGGCGGCCCGGCTCCACCTGGGCCAGGCGCTCGAAGTCGGCTTCCAGGTCAGGGTCCAGCACGATCCACTCCTGCTTTTCCCGGTAGACGGCCACGGCCTCGGGGCGAGCGGCGCGGGGGTGGAAGAGGAGAGGTGGGCCGAGAGTGGCATCACCCATGCCCACGTCGTACTCGGGGTCTTCGGCCAGAATGTGCTCCTCGCCTGTGGTCAGGTCATAGGCGCGCAGGGAAGACGTATTTCGCCCCACGCTGCTGAACAAGTAGAGGGTGTCGCCCCGCACGTCCACAGGCATGACGAAGAAATCCTCCAGCTCCCAACGGTAGAAAGGCTGCCAGTGGCCCCCCTCTGGCCGCAGCAGTTCACCGCCCCCGTCCTCCGTAATCCGGGAGGCCACGCGCACGTTGAGGTGTTCGTCGGCGGTGAAGTCGGCGGCGCCGACGTCGTTGGACACAACCAGCGTGCGCTCCCCGCTGGGAAGGTGTATCCGGTACACGTCGTGGAGCGCTGGGTTCCGGTCGTTGAGCCCCACGAGGACGACGTCGGGGTGGTCGGGGTGGAGTCCTATGAGGCGGGCCTGCACGCCTTCGCCGGGCGTGAGCAGGCGGGACTCGTCGCCCTGTGGGGACGTGGCGTACACGCGCCAGTTCTCGTCGCCGTCCTTGTCCTGAATGTAGAGCAGGTCGCCGTTGTAAGCCCACCCGAATTCGAGAATGCCGCGCCCCTGGTCATCGGTCACGCGGCGGATTTCGCCGGTGGCCATGTCTTGCACCCAGAGGTTGAGCACGCCGTTCCAGGGCCGCAGGAAAGCCAGCGTGCGACCGTCGGGCGAAATGCGCACGTTGGCATATTCTGGGTGCTCGAAGAAGCGTTCCAAGGGAATGAGAGGGACGGAAGTCATGGGTGTGCCTCCTCGCCGTCAAACAACATTTTGCAAATCGCCAACACTGTTTCTGTTTCAGTCAATTTAAGTTGAGCATCATTTCGAGTATACAGCTCTTCGGCAGGAATGCCGGTAGCTTCGTCGCCGTAGAAACTAAGTTCTCGTTCAGCTCGCAAAGCGCGTGAAATAGAAGCCAGTTCGAAAATGCGGTCGCGGAAAGGGAGCGGAAAACGCTGTGCTTCTCGCTTGAGCAATGGGCCAACATCGTGGACACGTGGCACTTCCACACCAGCCCAAAGCAAGGCTGCTTTTAGGGCGAGTTCTACGCTCTCCTGACAGCGCCGGATGACGAGATTCCAGTGTCCTTTTTGGAAAAGATACCGGGCTTCGTGGAGCACAACTTCAGCTCGCTCCAACATGGCTTGGGCCATCTCGTTGTTCTTCATAACTCTATGACCTCACCCGGTTTGAAGTCCGGTTTCAAATCCCAGTACCACTTTCGTCCTAGCCGTTTTCGTTGTGCGCCGAGGGCCTTGAGGCGTTGCTTTAATTGTTTTAAGATATTAGCCATAAAGTTATCCCTGTCATATAGCAGAACGGCCTCCTCAGTCATGTCGAGATACACGGGATGAAATTGGCGAGCTTCTGCTTTCGTGCGGATGATTTCAACGAAGTCGGCAAAAATATCCTGTCTCCAAAGTCGCTCCAGTTCCGGTGTTAAGGCCTGACGTGCGGGTTCCAGCAACGCACGACGTTTCGTCATGTCTCGAGGCGCATCATCTAACACGACAAAGAGGTCTATATCCGAGGTTGGTCCCGCTTCTCCGCGCGCTACCGAACCGAACAGCACCACGGAGACCAGCCGGTCACCCAAGGTGCGCCGCAGCTCGGCTGCGTAGCGTTTGGCCAATTCCTGAAGATGCGCGTTGAGTTGGGTTCGGGTGAAGGGCATGAGTATACTCTTTCCATGATAAGTTGACGCTACCCGGATTCGCTGCCATTATACAACTCGGTCGAAGGGGAGGCAAGCCGTTGTCACAATGCAAGGAGAGGGCTATGTTCGACGCCTACGTGCAAACCAACCGGGACCGCTTTCTGGACGAACTGATGGCATTCTGCCGCATTCCCAGCGTCACCTCCGAGGGCGACGACGGGCGCGAGGCCACCCAGTGGGTGCAGCGGCGCCTGGAAGCCATCGGGGGGGAGGTGGAGTTGATCGCGCTGGACGGGGCGCCGCCAGTGGTTTACGCCGAGGTCGGGCCGCCAGGGGCCGAGCGCACGCTGCTCATCTACAACCACTATGACGTGCAACCTCCCGATCCGCTGGAGCTGTGGGAGACACCCCCATTCGAGCCCCAGGTGCGCGCCGGTCACCTCTACGCGCGGGGCGTGGCCGACAACAAGGCCAACGTTGTGAGTCGCATTCAGGCCGTGGAAGCTTGGCAGGCCACGCGCGGGGAGCTGCCCGTGCGGATCAAGTGGATCGTGGAGGGTGAGGAGGAAATGGGCAGCCCCCACCTCGCCCTCCTGGCGGAGCGACATGGCCACCGCTTTGCCGACGCCCACGGCTGCCTGTGGGAGAGTGGCTACAAAGATGCGGACGGTCGCTACCTCTTATATTGTGGCCTCAAGGGCATTGCCTACTTCGAGTTACGGGCGCGAGGTGCCCAAAGTGACCTGCACTCCTCGATGGGCACGCTGGTGCCCAACCCGGCCTGGCGGCTGGTGTGGGCCCTCAACACGCTCAAGGCGCCCGACGAGACTATTCTGGTTGAGGGGCTGATGGACCACGTGCGCCCGCCCGACCCTGACGAACTGGAATACGTGCGCCAACTGCCCTTCGACGCGGCCGCTCTGCGGGAGCGCTACGGGGTTGCGGCCTTTGTCGGCAACGTGGAGGATGCCGAGGCGCTGGTGCGCCACCTCTACGCGCCCACGTGCACCATCTGTGGCATTCACAGCGGGTACGGAGGGCCGGGGTCGAAGACGGTGCTCCCCAGCGAGGCCGTTGCCAAGGTGGACTTCCGCTTGGTGCCCGACCTGACGCCGGAGTTGGTGCACGAGGTGCTGCGCGCGCACCTCGACAAGCACGGGTTCGAGGACATTGAGGTGATTCCGATGGACGGGGTGCGCCCGGCGCGCAGCCCCATCACCTCGCCTGTGGCTCAAGCGGCGGCCGCGGCCGCGCGCCAGGTGAGCGGCCTGGAACCGGTCATCTACCCCAACATGGCTGCTAGCGGCCCCATGTACACGCTGTGCGACGCCTTCGGCATTCCGGCGGTGGGCTTCGGCGTGGGGTGGACCGGCTCCAACGTCCACGCTCCCAACGAGAACGTGCGCCTGGAGGATTACTTCGACGGCATCCGGCTGATGGCTGCCTTCATCGAGCACTTCGGGCGCACAGCCGCAGCCGCCTAGAGGCGTTTGCTCATCAGCAGGCGTTCGACGGCAAAGCCGGCCGACTCGTACAGGCGGCGGGCGGGCGCGTTGGTCACCGAGACGGTCAGTCCCAACTCCTTCAGCCCGCGGGCGCGGCAGCGGCGCTCTGCCTCGGCCAGCAGGGCACGACCCAGCCCCCTGCCGCGCCAGTCGGGGGCCACGTACAGGTCGTAAACGTACCCCCGCCGGGCGCCCGTGTAACTGTCGCGGACTTCTCCCAGCCAGATGTGGCCCACGTTTTCCCCCTCTGCCGACTCGGCCACAATCAAAAAACTCTCCCGACCCCGCAAGAGAAGCTCAGCCGTCTCGTGTACTTGGCGGGCCACTTCGTCCGGCGTGTAGAGTTCCCGTGCCCAGGCCGGCAGGTCGTTCCACGCTGTCTCGGCTACGCGCCGAAGGAGGAGGGGAATGTCGTCAGGGCGACCTTCACGAAAGCGGACGGTCATGGTTTTCCCTCCCAAGGGACATTTTGGGCGCTGGGCACATCATAGCTCTTTTCGTCCAGCAGGCCAACAGCGGGAAGATAAGGGGAATTGGCAAATTCTACCGTATCTTTCGCCCAGTTATCAGCGTATCCTAAAAGGACGGCCAAAATGGTGACCGTTATCCGGCTTGTTGAGCATAAGGCAGGGAGAGAACCATGCGACGCCTCGGAGCCTTCGTGGTTTTGTTGATCGGAGTGTTGCTGACGAACTGGCTTGTTGTGCCTGTCCTGGCCCAAGAGCAGGTTTGTGAACCAGCTAGCCAGACGGCCCGTGAAATTGCGCCCGGTGTCACCCTCACGTGGGACGGCGCGTTCCACTGTGCGGACGTTCCGGCAAAGGGGCGTTACCAGATAGTGGTTTGGGTTGTCAACGAGGCCAAAAGCGCCGAATCGGTCACGGTAGAGGCCGTGCGGTTGAGTCATACTACCCCCCGTCCCCGTGGACAGGCACCTGATGCTACAGCCGAGGCGAAGGGCCTGCCGCTGGTCGTGGCCCCAGGAGAGCGTGCCACGTTTACTGTGAGCGGCGATTACACGTTGGTTAAAACTGGCGAGAGCGGAAGGGCTAATCTGCATCTCCGGGTTACAGGTCGGACCAATGCAAGCTTGGAGCCATTCGTTTTGGGCATTAATGTCCACTTGGAAGAACCAGCAGGGGAAGAGCCCGAAGATGGTGAGTTGGTGTTTGTCCATCCGGCCTTGGTCCCCGTTGCTCGCTTCTTTGACGTTCCTTACGAGCAGGTGGCCGCGTGGCACAGCCAAGGTTTTGGCGTTGGGAACATCGCCCGGGCGCTGTTCCTGGCCCGCATGTTGGAGAATGTGAGCGCGGAAGAGTTGCTGGAAGCTGCTTCAGAGCGCGGGTGGGGGGACGTCATGAGGGAATATGGGGTTCACCCTGGTACCCTGCGGAGCGGACGCAATCTGGGAGCCATCCGCTCTGGCCGTGCAGTGACCGAGACGACTCGTTCACCTGCGCCTATGCCGTTCCCCGCTAAACCGGAGAAGCCCAAAGGGGCAGGCAAACATCCGCCTGGCCTTAACAAGACTCCGCCCGGGCTCCAGCAGGCGCCCAACCCCTCTCAAGCTCCTGGCCATAAACGCAAAGGGCGTTGATTGGGCAAAACTTTTTCTGTCCAAGGCAACGGCGCAACTCCTGCGAATTAACCGTACAATTTTGACATATCCCCGTTCAGTTATTATAATAGACGGTTGCGGCAGCATCTGTCGCCGGGGGCTGTTTGCCTTTTGGAAAATGGGTGGCGCATGGAGCACGCCTGGCGGAAAAACCGGCTGCGGTCGGTTTTGGTCCCCAATCTGCCAGCCGCGGAACATTTGACCTCAACAGCGGCCGATGTCGTCCCCTCAAGATTGTCCGAGGTGTGAACCGGTCTGAACATGTGTGCTATTGTCCTGCAATAGCAAGGGCATGTTTTGGCCCGGCATGAGAGCCGGGACTGTGCTCGTGCGTGCACCCGATGAGGAAGCTGTTGCCTGGTTGTGTTGCCGATAGGTTATCAATACCTTGAATAAATCGCGCAAAAGGGGTGGGCCTCGGTATGTCAACGAATATGATTGCACGCCAGAAGCCAAAGAAGAACTACGCTCGTATTCCGGAGATTCTGCCGTTGCCGTACCTCATCGAAGTCCAGAAGAAGAGCTTCGAGTGGTTTAAAAAGGAAGGTTTGCGACAACTCCTCGACGAAATCTCGCCCATCGTTTCCTTCAACGGCAACCTCGAACTCTCCTTCGGGGAGTACTGGTTCGAAAATCCCAAGTACACCGAAGAGGAATGCCGCACCATGGACTTGACCTATGGCGCTCCGCTGTGGGTCAAGGCACGGCTGGTCAACAAGGAGACCGGCGAAATTCAGGAGCAGAACGTCTTCCTGGGCGAGTTTCCCCTCATGACCGAAAAGGGGACCTTCATCTTCAACGGGGCCGAGCGCGTGGTGGTTAGCCAGCTCATTCGCTCCCCCAACGTTTACTTCTCGCTCGAGGAAGACCGCCCCACCGGTCGGCTTTTGTGTAATGCCAAGGTGATCCCCAACCGGGGGGCCTGGCTGGAGTTCGAGACCAGCCGCCGGGATGTCATTAGCGTCAAGATTGACCGCAAGCGCAAGATTCCGGTTACGATGTTCCTGCGCGCCTTGGGGGCGGTGCCCGATGGGTACGGCTCCACGCTCATCCAGGCGGGCACAGACGAGGAGTTGTGGGCCCTCTTCGAGGAGGTGGACCACAACCCCGAGCACCGCTACCTGGCGGCCACGCTGGAGCGTGACCCTACCAAGTCGGCCGAGGAAGCCTTGGTGGAAATCTACCGCCGCCTGCGGCCTGGTGATCCGGCCACGTTGGAGAACGCTTCCTCCTACATTCGGTCGCTCTTTTTCGACCCCAAGCGGTACGACTTGGCCCGCGTGGGGCGCTACAAGGTCAACCGCACCTTGGGACTCGACATCTCCCTCGACTGGCGCCTGTTGACCCAGGAGGACATCGTCCAGATCGTGCGCCGCATGATTCGCATCAACAACGAGGAGGACGAACCGGAGGAGGTGGACCACCTGGGGAACCGCCGGGTCAAGACGGTGGGGGAGCTCATCCAGAACCAGTTGCGGGTGGGCTTCGTGCGCATGGAGCGCGTGGTGCGCGAGCGCATGAGCATCCGTGACCCCGAGCAGATGACGCCCATCTCCCTCATCAACATCCGACCCGTGGTGGCCGCCATCCGCGAGTTCTTCGGTGGTTCCCAGCTCAGCCAGTTCATGGAGCAGACCAACCCGCTCTCCGAGTTGACCCACAAGCGCACGCTGAGCGCGCTGGGGCCTGGTGGCCTGAAGCGAGAGCGGGCGGGCTTCGACGTGCGCGACGTGCACCACTCCCACTACGGCCGCATCTGTCCCATCGAGACGCCCGAGGGCCCCAACATCGGCTTGATTGGCCGTTTGGCCACCTACGCGCGCGTCAACGACTTCGGCTTCATCGAGACGCCCTACCGCAAGGTGCTCCAGAGCGTGCCCAACGACGGGAAGTCCGTCGTGGGGCTGATCGTGCGGGAGACGATCTTGGATCCCGAGACGGGTGAAACCATCATCCAGGAGGGAGAGCGGGCCACGGAGGAGCAGGCCCGGCTTTTGCAGGAAAAGCTGGACCGACCGGAGATCAAGATTCGCCCCAAGGTGACGGACGAGATCGTGTACTTGGCGGCTGACGAGGAGGAGAAGTACGTCATTGCCCAGGCCAACGCTCGCCTGGACCGGGAAGGGTACTTCGTTGGCGACCGCACCTCGGTGCGCCGTGGTTCTGACTTTCGGCGCGACTCGGTTTACAAGGTGGACTTCATGGACATTTCGCCCAAGCAGGTGGTGGGCGTCTCCGCCTCGCTGATTCCCTTCCTGGAGCACGACGACGCGAACCGCGCCCTGATGGGCTCCAACATGCAGCGCCAGGCGGTGCCGTTGGTGCAGCCCGACGCGCCCATTGTGGCCACAGGCGTGGAGTTCCCGGCGGCCCGTGATTCCGGCCAGGTGCTGGTGGCCCGCAGGGACGGCCAGGTGGTCAGCGTGACCAGCGAGCGCATCGTTATCCGCGAGGAAGACGGCAACTTGGAAACGTACCACCTGCGCCGCTTCCGCCGCTCCAACCAGAGCACGTGCATTGACCAGCGGCCCATCGTCTACAAGGGACAGTGGGTGAAGGCCGGCGACGTGCTGGCCGACACCAGTTCCACCGAGTACGGCGAGTTGGCCCTCGGCCAGAACGTGCTGGTGGCCTTCATCTCCTGGGAAGGCGGCAACTTTGAGGACGCCATCCTCATCAGCGAGGACCTGGTGCGCCGCGACAAGTACACTTCCGTCCACATCGAAAAGCACGAGGTCGAGGCCCGCGACACCAAGCTGGGGCCCGAGGAGATTACGCGGGACATCCCTGGCGTGGGTGAAGATGCCTTGAAAGACCTGGACGAGCGCGGCATCATCCGCATCGGCGCCGAGGTGAAGCCGGGCGATATCCTGGTGGGCAAGATTACGCCCAAGGGCGAGACCGAGTTGACGCCCGAAGAGAAGCTGCTGCGCGCCATCTTCGGCGAGAAGGTGCGCGAGGTGAAGGACTCCTCGCTGCGCCTGCCCCACGGCGAGCGGGGCAAGGTGGTGGAGGTGCAGGAGTTCTCCCGCGAAAACCACCACGACCTGCCCGTCGGGGTGGAGCGCATGGTGCGCGTCCACATCGCCCAGCTCCGCAAGATTACCGAGGGCGACAAGATGGCCGGGCGGCACGGCAACAAGGGCGTCATTTCCAAGGTGGTGCCCATTGAGGACATGCCCTACCTGGAGGACGGCACGCCGGTGGAGCTTATCCTGAACCCGTTGGGCGTGCCCGGCCGCATGAACATCGGGCAAATCCTGGAAACTCACCTGGGCTGGGCCGCCGACCGCTTGGGCTTCCGGGCCATTACGCCCGTCTTCGACGGGGCTACCGAGGAGGAAATCGCGGCTGAGCTGGCCCGCGCTTGGATGATTGACCGCGCCTGGCTCGACCTGACCGAGCGGGCCATCGAGTGGCTCAAGGAGCAGGGCGAGGAAGTGGAGCACTACGTGGACGACAACGAGGCCCGCGCCGTCTACCTGTACCAGCGACTCCTGGAGGCCAACTGGCCTGATCCCGAGGACGTGGTGCGCGACCGCACGGCCATGCGCCGGGCCTGGTTGCACCTTTGGCTTCAGGAGAAGGGCTACGACCCGCGCGACATCCTCGTGTGGGAGGACGACGATCGCCCGCTCGAGGAACGCCAGGAGGCCGACGAGCGCGCCGTGCAAGTCTGCTTGCGGCTCTGGATTGCCCACCGGGGCTATGCCGACCGCCTGGAAGGCGTGGGGCCGGACGAGGACGTGCGCCCCATCGCCCGTCAGGTCAGTGAGGAAACGGGTTGGCCGCTGCCCACCACGGGCAAGCAGCGCCTCTACGACGGCAAGACAGGCGAGCCGTACGACCACCCCGTCACAGTGGGTGTGATTACCATGATGAAACTGGCTCACCTGGTGGAGGACAAGGTGCACGCCCGCTCGACCGGCCCGTACAGCCTCGTCACGCAGCAGCCGCTGGGCGGCAAGGCTCAGTTCGGCGGCCAGCGCTTCGGCGAGATGGAAGTCTGGGCGCTGGAAGCCTACGGGGCTGCGCACACCCTCCAGGAGATGCTGACCGTCAAGTCCGACGACGTGGCCGGCCGCACGCGCACCTATGAAGCTATCGTCAAGGGCGAGAAGATTGGAGAGGCCGGCATCCCCGAGTCCTTCAAGGTGCTGGTAAAGGAACTCCAGAGCCTGGCCCTCAGCGTGGAAGTGATCGGCGAGGACGATGAGCGCATTCAGCTTGGTAAAGAGGTCGAGGAAGAACCCTTGCCGAAACTGGGCTTCGGCCTGGGGCTGCCCAAGTTCTCCGACGAAGAAGAACGGTAACGAAGTGCTTGGGCCTATTTGACAGACCCAAAACTCTGTGGTAGGATAATTCCCCAGTGAGCCCAAGCGGGCGAATATTCCCGCCTGGGACCACGATTCTGGACTACGGGTGACATCGAACGGACGGCCCGCTTCCCTTTCGGGCCGTCCGTTCATGTGCAGAAAAACGGCCAGAAACGGAGCAAGGAGAGGAGACGTGCCCACCATCAATCAGCTTGTGCGAAAGGGGCGGAAGCGCAAGAAGGAAAAGAGCAAGGCGCCGGCCTTGCAGTACACGTACAACGCCCTGAAGGGCAAGCGGGTGCGCCTGCCAAAGGGGGCGCCCCAGAAGCGGGGTGTCTGTACGGTCGTGCGCACCATGACGCCCAAGAAGCCCAACTCGGCGCTCCGCAAGATTGCCCGTGTTCGCCTGACGAACGGAATCGAGGTGACGGCCTACATCCCTGGCGAAGGGCACGGCTTGCAGGAGCACTCCGTGGTATTGGTGCGCGGCGGGCGTGTGAAGGATTTGCCCGGCGTGCGGTATCACATCGTGCGCGGCGCCCTGGACGCTGGCGGCGTTGAAGGGCGCAAGCGCAGTCGCAGCAAGTATGGAACGGAGAAGCCGAAATCGTGAGCGCATAGTGGTTCCGCTGTAGCCTTTTGGCTGCAAGAACCGGAGGCACGAGAAGGGCGGTTTCGCCCGACACACTGGCGCGTGAGGAATCCCTCGCGAGGGCGGCCAATCCGTCGCCCGGCTGGTGGCAGGTCGTGTGCCTGCGGTGTGCAGCGAAGGCGAGGGATTTTTTGTGCGTCAAGGTGGAACGTGAATCCGTGAAAAGGGCAAGGGAGAGGGTGCTATGCCAAGGCGTGGACGACCACCCCGGCGACCTGTGGCGCCGGACCCCAAATACAATAGCGAGTTGGTTGCCAGGCTCATCAACAAGGTGATGTGGGACGGCAAGAAGAGCCTGGCCCAGCGCCTGGTGTATGAGGCCTTTGAAATTGCCGAGAAGCGCCTCAACAAGCCGGCGCTGGAGATTTTTGAGAAGGCCGTCCAGAACGCCACGCCTGTTCTGGAAGTGCGGCCGCGCCGCGTGGGCGGCGCCACCTATCAGGTGCCCATTGAGGTGCGGCCCGAGCGCCAGATTTCGCTGGCGCTGCGCTGGATCGTGCAGGCCGCACGGGCGCGCTCTGGACGGGGCTTTGCTCAGAAACTGGCCGACGAACTCGTTGACGCCTACAACAACACCGGCGGAGCGGTGAAGAAGAAGGAAGACACCCACCGCATGGCCGAGGCCAACAAGGCCTACAGCCACTTCCGCTGGTAAACCTGTGAACGTTCGCCGTCGAGCGCTTTGTGCGCTCGATCGCGATGAAAGTCGGTTTAAAGGTATGACTGAATACGACATCACGAAAATTCGCAATATCGGCATCATCGCCCACATTGACGCCGGCAAGACGACGACGACCGAGCGCATCCTGTTCTACACCCAGAAGATTCACCGCATGGGTGAGGTCCACGAGGGCACGGCCACGATGGACTGGATGGAACAGGAGCGCGAGCGGGGCATTACCATCACGGCGGCGTCCACGACCACCACGTGGCGGGGGCATCAGATCAACATCATTGACACCCCTGGCCACATTGACTTCACCGTTGAAGTCCAGCGCTCCTTGCGGGTGCTGGACGGCGGGATTGTGGTTTTCGACGCCGTGGCCGGCGTGGAACCCCAGTCGGAGACGGTCTGGCGCCAGGCCGACCGGTACGGGGTGCCCCGCATCTGTTTCGTCAACAAGATGGACCGCGTGGGCGCCAACTTCCACCGTTGCGTGGAGATGATCCGGGAGCGCCTGAAGGCCAACCCAATTCCCATTCAGTTGCCCATCGGCGCTGAGGATTCCTTTGTGGGCGTGGTGGACTTGATCAACAACCGCGCCATCATCTACGTGGACGACCTGGGCACGCGCAGCCAGGACACCGACATCCCGCCGGAGATGGCGGACGAGGTGGCCGAGGCCCGCGAACGCCTCATCGAGGCGGTGGCCGAGACGGACGACGAGTTGACCGAGAAGTACCTCGAGGGCGAGGAGATTACGCCCGAGGAGATCAAGCGGGCCCTGCGAGCAGCCACCCTGCGCAATGAGTTGGTGCCGGTACTCTGCGGCTCGGCCCTGAAGAACAAGGGCGTGCAGCCCGTGCTGGACGCGGTGGTGGACTTCCTGCCGTCGCCGGTGGACATTCCGGCCGTCAAGGGCTTCCTGCCCGGCGACGAAGAAGTGGAAATCTACCGCCACCCCAGCGTGGACGAGCCGCTGGCGGCGCTGGCCTTCAAGATTATGACCGACCCCTACGTTGGTCGGCTGGCCTACGTGCGCGTCTACAGCGGCGCGCTGCGCAGTGGTGAGACGGTCCTCAACACCACGCGCGGCAAGCGCGAGCGCATTGGCCGCTTGATGCGCATGCACGCCAACCGCCGCGAGGAAATTGACGTCATTTACGCTGGCGACATCGGCGCGGTCCTGGGGCCCAAGGTGACCTTTACTGGCGACACGCTCAGCGACCCTGATAACCCCATCGTGCTGGAGAGCATCAAGTTCCCGGAGCCGGTCATCTCCATCGCCATCGAGCCGAAGACGCAGCAGGACCAGGACAAGCTGGCCGATGCGCTGCGCCGCTTGGCCGAAGAGGACCCCACCTTCCAAGTGCGCACCGACCCGGAGACAGGCCAGACGCTCCTCTGGGGCATGGGCGAGCTGCACTTGGAGGTGATTGTGGACCGCCTGATGCGGGAGTTCAGGGTGGGCGCTAAGGTGGGGCGTCCCCAGGTGGCCTACCGGGAGACCATCACGCGCCCGGTGCGCGCCGAAGGGCGCTTCGTGCGCCAGACGGGTGGCCGGGGCCAGTATGGCCACTGTATTGTGGAATTCGAGCCCCTGCCTTCCGGCGAGGGCTTCAAGTTCGAGAACAAGATCGTGGGCGGGGCGATTCCCAAGGAGTACATTCCCGCCGTGGAACAGGGCATCCGCGAGGCGATGGAGGCGGGCGTGCTGGCGGGCTACCCGCTGGTGGACATCAAGGCTACCCTGGTGGACGGTTCCTACCACGAGGTGGACTCCAGCGAACTGGCCTTCAAGATTGCCGGTTCCCTGGCCTTGAAGGAGGCGGTGCCCAAGGCTGGGCCGGTGTTGCTGGAGCCCATCATGAAGGTCGAAGTGGTGGTGCCGAACGAGTACACGGGTGACATCATTGGTGATCTGAGTGCCCGCAGGGGACACATCGAGGGCATGGAGCCGCGCGGTGAAGGCTTGACGGCCGTTCGCGCCAAGGTGCCGCTGGCCGAAATGTTCGGCTACGCCACCTCGTTGCGCTCCATGACCCGGGGGCGAGGCGTCTTCACCATGGAATTCGACCACTACGCTCCTCTGCCCCCGAACATTGCCGAAACGATTGTGGGAACTCGGCGACAGCAAAAGTAAAATAACGCGAGGAGGATAAGGAGCTATGGCGAAGGAAAAGTTTGTACGCACGAAGCCACACGTGAACGTGGGGACGATCGGGCACGTGGACCACGGGAAGACGACATTGACGGCCGCCATCACGCGGGTGCTGTCCACGAAGGGGTTTGCGGACTTCACGCCCTTCGAGGAGATTG
>WFWG01000192.1 GCA_015491235.1 Ardenticatenaceae bacterium | reverse complement strand
GACCTGGAGTGAGCGGCGTGCGCGACCTGGCCAGGCCCGGCAAGGCCGACCTTCTTGTCGTTGGCGAGGGGTTGACTGCCCTCCTGCTCGCTCTGGAGGCCGGGCGGGCCGGGCGGCGGGTGGTGCTCGTGCGCGAGCATGGGTGGCCTGTGCCGCCCGGCCCGGCCGAGTGGCCGGCCGTGTCCCCAATGGGCGGGGCCGAACGCCGGGCGCTGGCCCAGCCGGGGTGGAGCCTGCTGGCATCCCTCGCTGAGCACTTGCCGGGCGTGCACCTGGGTGAAATCGCTTGGCTGGAGGCGAGCGACACCTCGCCTCAGCGCGTGCCAGCCGCCTGGCTTGACGCCGGACGCCTGTTTCCCGCACTGGCTGAGGAGGTGAAGCGCGCCGGCGTGGAAGTGGTGCGCACCACCGTGCGGGGCATCAGCGTGATCGAAGGGCAGGTGCTGGGCGTGGTCACCGAGGCGCGGCGGTGGGACGGGCGCGGCATGGTGATTGCGACTGAAGAGGCCGCGCGGGCCTATGCCCTCACCCGCATGGCACAAGATCCCCAGAGGGTGGAAGAGGTCACCTGGCCGCTGCGCCGCCTTCTCCGGGAAGGGGAAGCGCGGGCCTCGCCAACCGGCATCTTTTGGACGGCTGAAGGGGCGGCGTGGTTGTGGGGGGGATTGCCGGGTGTCCAGCTCAGCGGCCCCTGTCTGACGGATGTGCCCCTCAGTTCACCGGAGCACGCCCCCCGCGTGGGGCCGTCGGCGCGGGTGAAGGGCCTGTGGTACGCCCTCGGCACGCGCGGCTGGCCGCTGGTGGCCGCCGGTGCGGCACATTTTCTGGCGGAGAAGGTGCTCGGCCGGTAGCTTTCACGCCAAGCGGGCGCGCAACCAGCGGCGCAACGCCTCGGCGACTCGCCCCACGTCGTCCAAGTGCTGTGTGCAGGTTCGGTACAACTCCTCGGGGCTGACCTCGTGGTAGAGGTGCACCAGGCGGTCGCGATACCCGGCCATGCGTTCCATCTGCTGCGCTTCCTCTGCGTGAAGGACACCTGTGGCGTGAAGCTGGCGGGCAATGGCCTTGTACTCCGCAACACCCTGGCCGAACTCACGAGCGAGAATGTGGCGTCCCAGGTCAAAGAGGGCTTCCAGGGCGCGGCGCAGGCACGACTCGGCCGTCCACACGTTGCGCGAGTCGGCCACAAACGCGTCGTAATCCCCCAGCGGCAAAGCGCGGATTTCAGCCACCATCCGCTGAACCCAGGCCAGCCGGTCGGCCACCACGTGAGGGTCAACACGGCCCGGAACCATTTTCGTCCTCCTCCATGCCCAAAATGAGGGCGATGCGTTCACGCTCCAGGGGTTCCAGGTCTCCTGCCCGGCGGAGCACGTACAGCTCGTACTCGTCGGCCAGGCGGCTGTCGTCGGCGTAGAGGCGGTCGCCGCGCACGATGTTGGCAGCCAAAAAGGGACCGGCTTCCTCAAGGAGCACCAGGTCCACTCGCGGGACGCCGAAGAAATCTTCCAGCGCCTGGGCCAGTTCCACCTTCTCAAGCACAGAGAGGGTGTGTCCGGGCCGAAGTTTCACCCCGATGTCCACATCCGAAGGGCTAGGGGCCAGGTGGGAGCGTTGGCCCATTACCCACTCCCACACCTCCCGCGCCCGACTGCCGAAGGCGTAGGCAATGATCACACCGAAGCGCTTGCAAATGGCTTCCAATTCCCCCCGTCGCTCTTCGTTCAGCATGGGGAGTTTTCTCCCAAATTGACAACTCCACCGCGGCAAGATACCATATGCCCGTCGCTTGGTAAAAAGGATAGCCCAACTCGACCTGGGCGTCAAGGGGCTAAACAGAGGAGGCAAAATTGAACGTGCGCGTGGGCATTCTTACGGTCAGCGACCGGGTAACCAGGGGAGAAGTTGAGGACCACAGCGGCCCGGCTCTGGCTGAGTTGGTGGAACAGCGCTGGGCGGGGGCCAAAGTCGTGGCCAGCCAAGTGGTGCCCGACGAGGTGGAAGCCATTCAAGCCGTGTTGCGCCGCTGGGCCGACGAGGAGCGCCTGGACTTGGTGCTGACCACCGGAGGAACCGGCTTCGCGCCCCGCGACCGCACGCCGGAAGCCACGCGCCCGCTCTTGGACCGCGAGGCGCCGGGCCTGGTCGTGGCGATGCTGGTAGCCAGCCTGCGCGTGACGCCCCACGCCATGCTCAGCCGGCCTGCGGCGGGCATACGGGGGCGTACCCTCATCGTCAACCTGCCGGGCAGCCCCAAGGCGGCCTGCGAAAACCTGGAGGCCATTCTGCCGGCCCTGCCCCACGGCTTGGCCCTGCTGCGCGAGGAGCCGGGGGCCTCTCAGCAGCACCGCCATGTGCCGCCGGAGCGGTCGCAGGAGTAATCATTCCACACCGGAAATGGCCTCTTGTTTGCCCAAAACGGGTTGCCGGGTTGCCAGGCGGCCAGCGATGAGGGCAAGGCCAAATACGACGGCGGCAGCCGAGAAAAAAGCTACCCCCTCGCCGAAGAACTCCAAAAAGCTGTTGCCCCACACCGGCCCCACCGTGCGCCCCAAGCTCCCCAAAGCGCCGCTGATGCCGTGAACACTGCCCTGTTCCTGGGGGTCGGCTGTGTGGCTGATCAAGGCGATAAGTGTGGGGTGCGCAAGGGCCGCGCCGACAGACGCCACGACGATAGCCACCACGAAAACGGGCACGGTGTGGACCAGCGACGCTACACCTAACCCCAGTGAAGTTAACAGAAGTCCCCCGGCAAGCACCGGCTGTTCGCCGAAACGCCGCGTGAACAAGCCCACCAGCCCGCCCTGGATGATGGCCCCAATCAGGCCAGCCAGGGCCAGGATGTATCCCACTTCAGTAATTCCAAAGCCAAAGCGGTATTTGCCGAAGAGGGCAAAGGTGGTCTCGTAAACGGCCAGGCTGGTCCAGAGGAGCAGGTTCACCAGGAGCAGCGTGCCCAAGGTGGGGCGCCTCAACAGGCGAGGAAGGTCGCGTCTCAGGGATGGCGTGGCAACTTTTACGCGGTGGTGGGACTCCGGCAGGCCAACCCACGTCAGCACGAGGGCCACAAACGCCAGGCCAGCGGCTGCCCAAGCCGGAGCCGAATAGCTCAACTTGCCCAGCAAGCCGCCCAACGCGGGGCCGAAGATGAACCCCAGCCCGAAGGCGGCTCCAATCAGCCCGAAGGCTTGCGCCCGCTCCTCCTTTTCGGTCACGTCGCTGATGTAAGCCCGTGCGGTGGAGATGTTCCCACCGGAGAGGCCGTCAATGATGCGGGAGGCAAAGAGGAGCCACAGGGAGTTGGCAACCGCCAGCAGTACGAAGCTGACCACCGTCCCCAAGAGGCTCAGGAGCAGAATGGGGCGCCGGCCGTACCTGTCGGAAAGGTTACCCAGGATTGGCGTGGCCAGAAGCTGACAGATCGAGTAAGAGGCAAAGAGCAGGCCAATTTGAAAGGGCGTGGCTCCCACGTGGTCGGCGTAGAAGGGGAGCAACGGGATAATAATGCCAAAGCCCAGGAGATTCACAAAAATAATAAGGAAAATGATGAGTAGCGGACGGCGGTTGCGCATTGACATCCTCCGATGGCAAGCCTGACCGTGGCCAGGCTCAAACTGGGGGGATTATATATGTGCCTGGGGGAATGTGTCAAACGGCGAGGAGAAAACCCTTATTGTGCTCTCAACCACTGTTCACATGCGGACACAAGACGGTGAGCCGCTTCGCGGCAACGTTCGGCATCTTCCTTACTATAGACCTGCCCGGGAGTGAGGTCTGGCAGGCCGTTTGGGTATCGGGTAGGAATGTAGAATTGATCGAGGAATGCCGCCCACTCAAGCCAATCGTCCACGTTTTCTATTCGGTTACGGTGGGGAAACTCGCTCAGCAGGCGCTTGATGGAGTGCCCCCACGGATCCTCATCGGCAAAATACCAGAGAGCTTTCACGGCCTTCTCTCCACTTTGCTGGAAGAGGAAACAAGCATGAGCGTACATACCCCGCTCCAAAAGAACCTGGGCGGCTTCCATATCTTCCTTTGCTGTAAGAAGCCAGCGCTCAGCCTGGTAGCGATTCTTGCTCACGCTCATAAATCACCTTGCTTTCTGCCAGTACACGCCGAAAGAAGGGCGTATCGGCGATTCTTTCCAGCTCTTCGGGAGTGTAAATAAGCAAGTCCACCTCCCAACCGGGCAACGCTTCTGTAATGTCCCACAAAATGCCCTCGTAGCGGTCCAGGAACCGTTTGTGCGTCTCCTGGATAACGATGAGATCCACATCACTGCGGCGGGAAGGTTCCCCTCGTGCTAAGGAGCCGAAGATCAACGCCCTCTCCACATTGTATTTTTGAAACACAGGCGTTAATCGCTGGCGAATGAATTCAAGAAGCTCTCTCGCCTCTTTGCTCATTGCAATTTATACCTCCGTTTCGAGTATACCGCACGAGAGGCGAGTTGTCCACTCCGTCGGCGAACCCGTCAGAGGGCGGCCAGTTGACGGTAGGCTGTCAGCGTCTGGCTGGCTGTGTGCTCCCAGGTGAAGTGAGCGGCGCGCGCCAACCCCTTGGACCGCAGCGAAGCCCGCACGTTTTCGTCCTCCAGCAGCGATTGGACGGCGCTCGCGATGTCCGTCACGTCGGTGGGGTCAAAGTAGAGGGCTGCCTCGCCGGCCACTTCCGGCAGGCTGCCAGCGCGGCTACACGCCACAGGTGTCCCACAGGCCATCGCCTCGAGCACCGGCAGGCCAAAGCCCTCGTAGAGTGACGGAAAGACGAAGCCAAGCGCGCCGCTGTAAAGGGCCGGCAGGTCCCGCTCGGGGACCGGCCCCAGAAAGCGCACCTGACGGCCGTCCAATCCCAAGCGGGCGGCCAGGGCGCGTGGGGCGCTGTGAGCAGGAAGCCAGGGGCCTGCTATCACCAGGGTCGCGTCGTCCGGACAGACGAGTGCCCAGGCACGCACCAAGCGCTCCAGGTTCTTGTGGGGCTTGTTGGAGCCCACGTAGAGCACGTAGCGCTCGGGTAAGCCCAGGCGGTTGACCAGCACTTCTCGTTCCTGCGAAGCGACCGGGCGGAAGTAGGCATCGGCGGCCAGCGGCGTCACGTGAATTCTCTCCTCGGGAACGGAGAAGAGGGCCTGTACGTCCCGGGCGGTGGCTTTGGAAATGCACAGCACCGCGTCGGCGGCGCGCAGAGCCAGTGCCAGTGTCAGGCGGAAGAGCAGGCGGGCCCGGCGGGAGACGGTGGCCGGGAAGCGCAAGGGAATCACATCGTACACGGTGAGGATGGTTGGGCGGCCCGGCCGGTAGGGCATCAGGTAGTAGGTGCTGTGGTAGACGTGCGCGCCCAGAGTATGCAACAGGCGCGGAAGGCGCCACTGCTGGCTCAGGCTGAAGGGGGAGGCCGAAACGGGCACACACGAGGCTGCCCGCCACTCGTTGGGACAGACGGCCAGTTTCCAGGCCGAGGGAGAGGGCGCATAGAGCACCGCCAGGCGCTCGTCGTCCCGGAGCAGGGCGTCCAGCGCGCGGGCTAAGTGAAAGGCATACCGGCCGATGCCAGGGAAGTGGTCGGTGGCTGTGCGGGCGTCAAAGGCGTAAAGGTGTTTGGACATTGGCTTGCGGCTGAGCAGGCAGAAGGCCGGCTGGCGCTACGTTTCCTTCAAGGCCTCGATGATGGTGCGACAGAAGGCCGGCAAGTCGTCCGGCTTGCGGCTGCTGATGAGGTTGCCGTCCCGCACCACTTCCCGGTCCACCCACTCGGCGCCCGCGTTCACCATGTCGTCCTTGATGGCGAAGAACGAGGTGACCGTGCGGCCTCGCAGGATGCCCGCCGAAATGGGCACCCAACCGGCGTGGCAGATGAAGGCCACGATTTTGCCCCCCTCGTGCATCTGGCGCACGAATTCCACCAGGGCCGGGTAGCGCCTCATGCGGTCGGGCGCGTAGCCGCCGGGAATGACCACAGCGTCGAACTCGTCCGGCGAAGCCTCCTCGACGTTCCGGTCGGCTGTGGCCGGATAACCGTGTTTGCTGGTGTACGTTTCCCTGCCGGTGCCCAGGACGACGACTTCAGCGCCGGCTTCCTTCAACCGCAAGTACGGATACCAGAACTCCAGTTCCTGATAGAGGTCTTCCACCAGAATCGCCACACGCTTGCCCTTCAGTTCCACTGCTTCCCTCCTTTCCCACAGTGCTCCTTTCCACGAAGCCGCCGCTGATACCAATTGCGTTTGGTAACGTCGCCTTCTCACAGAAG
>WFWG01000191.1 GCA_015491235.1 Ardenticatenaceae bacterium | reverse complement strand
CCCGTCCACCCCCGCATCCTCTACGCCATGTACGACATGGGCCTGCGGCCCGACCGCCCCCCCAAGAAGAGCGCCCGGATCGTGGGCGAGGTGCTGGGCAAGTACCACCCCCACGGCGACAGTGCCGTCTACGACGCCATGGTGCGCATGGCCCAGGACTTCGCCATGCGCTACCCGCTGGTGGACGGCCAGGGCAACTTTGGCTCGGTGGACGGGGATGCGCCCGCCGCCATGCGGTACACCGAGGCGCGGCTGGCGCCCATTGCCCTGGAGATGCTGGCCGACATCGAGAAAGAGACGGTGGACTTCACCGACAACTTTGACGGTTCACTGAGGGAGCCGGTCGTCCTGCCAGCCCGCATTCCCAACCTGCTGGTCAACGGGGCCAGCGGCATTGCCGTGGGCATGGCGACGAACATCCCGCCCCACAACATGAATGAGGTGTGCGATGCCCTCATCTACATGCTGGACCACTGGGACCGGCTGGACGACGTGACCGTAGAGGAGTTGATGGCCTTCGTCAAGGGACCTGATTTTCCCACCGCCGCGCGCATTCTGGGGCAAGAGGGCATCAAGCACGCTTATGCTACCGGGCGGGGGACCATCACCGTGCGCGCCCGCGCCGAGATCGAGGAGGTTTCCGGCAACCGCCAGCGCATCGTGGTGACGGAGTTGCCCTATCAGGTCAACAAAGCCTCGCTCATCGAGAAAATTGCCGAGCTGGTGCGCAACGGACGGTTGGACCAGATTGCCGACCTGCGGGACGAGAGCGACCGACACGGTATGCGCATCGTCATCGAGTTGAAACGAGGCGCCTTTGCCAACAAAGTGCGCAATCAACTTTTCAAGTACACCCAGCTTCAGGTCACCTACGGCGTCAACATGCTGGCGCTGGTGGACGGCGTGCCCCGCGTTTTGCCCCTCAAGCAGGTGTTGCTCCACTACCTGCACCACCGCATCGAGGTCATCACCCGCCGCTCCCGCTTCGAGTTGGAGAAAGCCGAGGCGCGCGAGCACGTGCTGGTTGGCCTGCTGAAGGCCATTGACCACCTGGATGCGGTCATCGAAACCATCCGCCAGTCCCCTTCGGCCGACGAGGCGCTGACCGCACTGATGGAGCGTTTCGGCTTCACCGAGGTGCAGGCTCGCGCCATTCTCGACCTGCAATTGCGCCGTTTGGCGGCGTTGGAGCGCCAGAAACTCTTGAACGAACACAAAGAAGTTCAGGAGCGTATCGCGTACCTGAAAGACCTGTTGGCGCATCCGGCTAAGGTTCGCCAGCTTATCCGCGAAGACCTGGAGGAAATCAAGGAGAAGTACGGCGACGGGCGCCGCACCGAAATTCTTCCAGACGCTGACGGCTCTTTCGACGAGGAAGACTTGATCCCCAACATTCCCGTCCTCATCAGCATTACGTCGCGCGGCTACATCAAGCGCACGCCTGCCAGGGCGTTCCGCACTCAGCGACGCGGCGGGCGTGGAGTGTTAGGCATGAGCACTGGCGACGAGGACGAAGTGCTCCACGTGTTTGCTGCGCACACGCACGATGATGTGCTCTTTTTCACGAACCTGGGCAAGGTCTACCAGGTGCGCGCCTACGACATCCCTGACGCCGGGCGAACGGCCAAAGGGGCTCCGCTTGTCAACGTCATCAACATTGCTCCCAACGAGATGGTAACAGCCGCAATTCCCATCCGCGATTGGGAAGCGGCTGACTATCTGGTTATGTTGACGCGAAAAGGGCGCATCAAGCGCGTTGATATATCGGAGTTCAGGTCGGTGCGGTCAAGTGGGCTCATCGCCATTACCCTTGACGAGGGGGATGAACTTGGATGGGTGAAGCTCACTCACGGTACGGACGAATTGTTGATCGTAACGCGACACGGTCAGGCTATCCGGTTTCCAGAAACCGACGTGCGTCCTATGGGGCGCACAGCCGCCGGTGTGTGGGCTATTAAACTCGAAGAGGGAGACGAAGTGGCCGGCATGGATGTCGTGAAGCCAGAAGGAGACCTGCTGATCGTGACCGCACGAGGGTTTGGCAAGCGGGTGGCTGTGCGCGAATTTCCGGTGCAGAGCCGCTACGGCAAAGGTGTGCGAGCCATAGCCAAGGCCATAGCCCGCACCGGGCCAATCGTGGCGGCTCGCGTGGTCAACGACAGCGGCGAGGTGACGCTGATCACAGCCAGCGGGACGCTCATCCGCACACGGGTAAAAGGCATCCCCCGAATGGGACGAGGTGCGCGGGGTGTGCGGGTTATGGATTTGAGGGACGGCGACGTGATTGCTAGTGTGGCTGTTCTGAACGCGAACAGGAACGCACTTCCGGCCGGAAAGTGATACCAGTTCTCGGGTCTCCAAGTGGATTTCCAAAACGCACGCTGAGAAATGTTGTCAGGCGGTGAGGGGTGTTGATATTGGCCTTTTGCCCTATACCCAGTGGGCAGAGGAATGTGGTATAATAAAAGAGCAAGAAGATCGTGGAGTTGTGCCTCCGGGAAGCACAACGGTGCCGTGGCCGTGACGGAGACGGAGTTGGACGAGGAGATAGAAAATGACGACGATGAGACCCAAAGTGCGCCTGGTTGTTCTCATATCGGGATCAGGAGGCGTGTTGCAGGCCATTCTGGATGCCTGTCGCACGGGGCGCCTCAACGCCGAGGTAGTGGCCGTCTTTTCCCACGAGCCCTACGCTTACGGCCTGCTGCGAGCCGAACGGGAGGGCGTGCCAGCCTTCCTGCACGATCCGGCGGAGTATCGCCTCGAAGGACGCAGTGAGCGCGACTTTGAGACTGACTTGGCCGACCGTGTGGCCGCCTTTCGGCCCGATTACGTGGTGCTTGCCGAGTGGCGTCTTCCGCTGGGCGAAGCGTTCTTGGAGCGCTTCCCCGACCGGGTCATCAACCTCCACGCCGGCCTGCCCGGCCAGTTTCCTCTCTTCGACCCTTATGGCGTGCACCCGGTCCAGCGGGCCTACGAAGCCTACGCGGCTGGCTTCATTCGCGAGACCGGTGTCACGGCCCACATCTTGCGCGACCCGCAGCGTGAGGGGCCTATTCTGGCCCAAGAGCGCGTTCCCATTTACGAGTTCGACACCCCTAGTGATGTAGAAGAGCGTTTCTACCGCGTTCAGTGTGAGGTGTTGGTTAACGTGCTTCGCCGACTCATTGGGGAAGGTGTGGAGTATTCCTTGCAGGGCGAAGACTGATGGCCAGGGGCGCTGCTGCCCTTGCGACCCATCTTCCCCCATTCGCCATCTTCCCGTTTTGTTGTAAAATACCATCTGCGCTTTTCTGCTGCTTCTGGCAGGCCCCCCTACAGCGCACCGGCATGTGGACCTGCCACGACACCTCATTGTCCCAGTTCGTCCGACGAGTGGCCTCTGTCCTGCAACGTGCCTGAAAAGCGCGCGGCAGACACGGACCTTGGGAAGGCCGAACGAGGGGGGGCGGAGCGGCAGCAGCGCGAGCGGGAGAAAACTCGAGTGAGGGGGAATTTGCGATGCGCTTCGTGCCGAGAAAGCTTTTCTTGACGCGCGGTGTGGGAATTCACCGGGAAAAGCTCACCAGCTTCGAGTTGGCCCTGCGTGAGGCGGGCATCGCTCACCTGAACTTGGTGCGCGTTTCGTCTATCTTCCCACCCGGTTGCCGCATTGTCAGCCGCGAGGAGGGGCTGGCGGCCCTGGAAGCCGGCGAAATCACCTTTGTTGTCCTCTCCGAGATGTCAACCAACGAGCCAGGCCGGCGTATTGCGGCCTCTGTTGGCATCGCGATTCCAGCAGACCCCCTCATGTATGGCTACCTGGCTGAGCACCACGCATACGGCCAGACCGAACAAGAGGCCGCCGACTACGCGGAAGACCTGGCCGCCACCATGCTGGCCACTACCCTGGGGATTCCCTTCGATCCCGACAAGGACTACAACGAGCGCAAGGAACAATACCGCATGGGTGGGTACATCGTGGACAGCACCAGCATCACCCAGACAGCCGAAGGAGCGCCCGGCGGCGTGTGGACAACGGTGATCGCTGCCGCCGTCCTCATCTAATTGTGCCGAGGTGAACCGGTGCATGGCCGAAAGCTCATCCCGCGGCCAATTCCAGCCGACGTGTCGGTAACGGCGCTGGTGGAAGACTTCTTCTTCTCCTACAACGCTGCGCGCTTGCGCGAGGCGTGCCGGGTCTTCGTGGAGCGCATGTTGCAGCCCGACACGACCGTGTGCCTCACCATCAGCGGAGCCCTCACGCCGGCCGGGCTGGGATACGCTGCCTTCGTGCCCCTTGTGGAAGCCGGGTTTGTGGACTGGATCATTTCCACAGGTGCCAATCTCTACCACGACATCCACCGTTCCCTGGGGTTCGACCTCTACCAGACTTCCCCGCTGGTGGACGACGTGCGCCTGCGCCAGGAGGGCATCATCCGCATCTATGACATCGTGTTCGACCAGGACGTGCTCTTCGAGACTGACGCCTTCATTCGCGAGGTGCTCAAAGCCCCTGAATTCCAGAAGCGCATGAGCAGCGCCGAGTTGCACTACCACCTGGGCCGCTACGTGCGCGAGCGGGAGCGCGTGCTGGGGCTGCCGCACCGCTCGCTCCTTGGTGCCGCCTACGAGGCCGGCGTGCCCGTCTACACCTCCAGTCCTGGTGACTCCAGCTTGGGGATGAACGTGGCCGCCTTGCGCCTGGAAGGGTACGAAGTCAGCTTCGACCCGGAACTGGACGTCAACGAGACGGCGGCCATCGTCTACGGGGCCAAGCGCAGCGGGGGTAAAAGCGGCGTTTTGATTTTGGGCGGGGGGAGCCCCAAGAACTTCGCCCTCCAGACGGAGCCCCACATCCAGGAAATCCTGGGCCTGGATGAGCGCGGACACGACTATTTCGTCCAGATCACCGACGCTCGTCCCGACACGGGCGGCCTTTCGGGTGCCACACCCAGCGAGGCCGTCACCTGGGGCAAAGTGGACCCCGACCAGTTGCCCGACACAGTGGTCTGCTACACCGACACCACCATCGCCCTGCCCATTTTGACCTCCTACGCGCTGGCCAAGCGCCAGCCGCGCCCTCTGAAGCGGCTTTACGACCGGCGCTCCGAACTGCTGGAAGACCTTCGCCGTGATTACTTGGCCCAACAAGCACAGGAGGGGCCTGGTGCTTAATTTCCTCGACCTGCCCCCTTCCGCTACCGACCCTGAGCGGGCGTGGGCCTGGGTGTTGCCCGTGCCCTACGAGAACACCGTCAGCTACGAGGGGGGCACGCGGCGGGGACCGGCGGCCATTATCGAGGCCTCCTGCCAGGTTGAGCTTTACGATCCCGACTTGGACGGCGAACCGGCCCTGGAATACGGCGTCCACACCTTGCCCCCCCTGTCCCCCAACTATGCTTCCCCCGAAGCAATGGTAGCTGACATCGCTCGCGCCGTCGAGCAATATGCCCGCCCCGACCGTTTGCTGGTCGTTTTGGGGGGGGAGCACACCATCTCTGTGGGCGTGGCGCGGGGGTTGCTCAAGGTGTTCGGGCGCCCGCTGGCCGTGGTACAAGTGGACGCGCACAGCGACCTCCGCGAGGAGTACGAGGGCAGTCGGTACAGCCACGCTTGCACGGCTCGGCGGTTGCTGGATGAGGGGGTAACCGCAATCTATCAAGTGGGAGTGCGTTCCCTCTCCAGGGAGGAGGCAGACTTCATCCGGGCGCACCCGGACCGCCTGCACGTCTGGTTTGCGGACGAGATTCACTCCACCCCGCAGGATCTGTGGCTGGCCGACCTGGAAGCGCGGGTTGCCGGGCAGCGCGTCTTTCTAACGCTGGACGTGGACGGGCTGGACCCTAGCGTGATTCCGGCCACGGGCACCCCGGAGCCCGGCGGGCTCACGTGGCACCAGGCGCTAGCCCTCGTGCGGACGGTGGCACGGGTCGCCGAGGTGGTGGCCGTAGACTGTGTCGAACTGGCCCCTCGCTTCGGCCTCCACATGGCCGAGTTCGCTGCGGCTCGCCTCCTCTACGCCACCATGAACGCCATCTGGCAGCACCGTTTCAATTCGCCATTGTGATGGCGGCCATGATATTCTTTTAAGGCCGGGGGACGAGTTTGCCCGAGCAACCACAAAAAAGCCGCTCGGTCTGCACCGAGCGGCCCTCCGGAAAGCAGGTGAGGCGAACGGCTTACTTGAAGAAGTCGGCGTTCTTTTGAATGAAGTGCTTCCACTGCTCGGGGACTTCAACATCTTCGTAAATGGCCTCGACCGGACACTCCGGCACGCAGGCACCACAGTCAATGCACTCGTCCGGGTTGATGTAGTACTGGTCGGGGCCTTCGTAGATGCAGTCCACCGGGCAAACTTCCACACAGGCCGCGTCCTTGACGCCAATGCACGGTTCGCAGATTACGTAGGCCATATCCTCTCCCTCCTAAGCATGTGTTGGCAGATGGCAGTCGGGCGCATTGTAGCACACCCGTCCGGCTTTGACAATTTATCGGTCTTTCCTCTTATCCCTCCGTTCCGCCGTCCTCAGCGTGCCTCCATTCTACTATGGGCTTGGCGACCTTGTCTTTGCGCCAGCGCAAAGTGACAGGATTGTTCCCGCGAAATCAGGTGAGGACGTCCAGCGGGTCCACGTCTACGTTCCACCCGAAGGGGATGGACGTGTGGCGCAGGAGGACAAGGGCGTCGGCGCCGCGCAGGAAGAGGTGCCAGCGATAGCGCCCCCGCAGGCGGGCGAAGAAGGCGGGCGCCGGCCCCAGCACGTCCACGTTGCCCAGGCCGAGTTGACGGGCACGTTGCCGCAGGCGGTCGGCAAGCTGGCGGGCCGCTTTTTCGGCCTCGGCCGCGTTGGGACTGGTGGTGGTGAGCTTGATGAGCCGCGTGACAGGCGGGTAGGCGTGCTCGCGCCGGAAGGCCATCTCAGCCTCGAAGAAGCGTTCGTAGTCGTGGGCAGCGGCGGCCAAAATGGCGTAGTGCTGGGGCGTGTACGTCTGCACGATGACGCGCCCACCCAGGGCGCTCCGCCCGGCCCGTCCGGCCACCTGGGTCAACAACTGGAAGGTGCGCTCGGCGGCCCGGAAGTCGGGCAGGTGGAGGGCCGTGTCGGCAGTGATGACGCCCACCACAGTGACGAGGGGCAGGTCCAGTCCCTTGGCAATCATCTGGGTGCCGATGAGAATGTCCGCCTCGCCGGCCGCGAAGGTGTGAAGCAGGCGTTCGTGGTCCTCTGGCCGAGAGACCGTGTCGCGGTCCCAGCGCAGAATGCGCGCGCCGGGGAAGCGCTCCCGGGCGGCTGCCTCCACTTGTTCCGTGCCGATGCCGAAGTGTTTCACCCGTGGACTGAGACATCGGGGGCAGATGGCCGGAATGGGGGCATGGCGGTTGCACTGGTGGCAGCTCAGCCGGGCTGCTCCCGCGTGGTAGGTGAAGGGAATGTCGCAGCGGTCACACGCTGGCACCCAGCCGCAGTCCCGGCACATGACGAAGGTGTGACTTCCGCGCCGGTTGAGGAAGAGAATGACCTGCTGGCCAGCGGCTAGCGCTGTGACGATGGCGCGTTGGAGTGCCCGGCTGAACATGCTCGTGTTGCCGGCCTTCAACTCGGCCCGCAGGTCTACCACTTCCACGGGAGGCAGCGCGCCGTCCAGCCGTTCCACCCGTTCGTCGGGCACGGCGTGGCGGGCCAGCAGCCGGAAGTGGTCTTGGGGGTTCGCGTGGGCCACCACGCGCTCCCGCAGGCGGAGCAGGCGGTAGCGCCCCCGGCGGGCGCGCTCGTAGGCTTCCAGGCTGGGTGTGGCACTGCCCAGAATCACCACAGCGCCGGTCAGCCGGGCCAGTTGTTCGGCCACGTCGCGGGCGTGGTAGTGGGGAAACTGCCAGCCGGGCAACTCGCCCTGCTTGTAGGTCCACTCGTGTTCCTCGTCAATGACGATGAGGCCAGGGCGCGGCACCGGGGCGAAAATGGCGCTGCGCGACCCCACCGCCACGGAGGCGCGGCCGTCGCGAAGGCGTCGCCATTCGTCGAAGCGGGTTCCAGCCGAGAGGCGCGAGTGTTGCAGGGCCACTTGCTCGCCGAAACGGGCGCCAAAGCGGGCCACCGTTTGGGGGGTGAGGGCAATCTCCGGGACGAGCACGATGGCCTGTTTTCCCAAGGCCAGCGTTTCGGCCACGGCTCGTAGGTACAGTTCCGTCTTGCCGGAGCCGGTGACGCCGTGGAGCACGAACACCTCGCCCTTTCCCCGCCGGATAGCCGCGCGTAAGGTCTCCCAAGCATGTTGCTGTTCCGGCGTCAATTTGGGCGGGGATGTGGGGGCGAAGACCCGCTCGGCCAGCGGCGTGCGCCACACCTCCCGCTCGACCAGGTGAACCAAGCCGGCCTCGGCCAGCTTCCGCAAGTGGGCCAGCGTGGCCCCGGTAGCCTGGCACACTTCCGTGGCCGGTAACTCGGTGGGATTGCGGGCCAGGAAGTTCAGCACGCGCCGGAAAACGCGCGTCCCCCGCCAGGTCTCCAGCAGGCGCTCCAGCGCTTCTCCGTGCACCCGGAGCCGCACGCGGGTGGGTTCTTCCGCGAGCGTCACGTGACCCTTGCGAACGAGAGCTTGGAGCGCGCGCGAGGAAGCCCCAGTGGCCTCGCGCAGCGTCTCGACGGGCTGAGGACCAGGGTGGGCGGCCAGCCACTCCACAATGGCCCGTTGGGCGGGCGCGCGTCCCAGCGAGGCCAGTACCTGTTCCGGCTGGCCTCGCAAGGCAACCCGCCGGCGAGGAGTGGTCAGTTCGACTACCTCGTCCTGGGCTAGGCGGCGCACCACGCGGGGCGAACACCCGACGCCGTCACATACCTCCTGGAGTGTAGACCACGGTCGCCCGGCGTCACTGGCGGCCGCTAGCCACTCCACCACGTCGGCACGGGGCGAGGCGCGCCCCACACGCCGAAGTCCCTGGGAAACGTGGGCTGGCGGGACGGCTAGGCGCACGAAGAGGGCCCGCTGAGGGCGCACGCGGGGCGCCCGTTCCACCGTCTCCTTCTCGACCAGCCCCTTGCGGTGCAACGCAGCCAACACCTGCCGCGCGCGCCTTTTGCCGCCCAGCAGCCGCTCCACATCCCGCTCAGGCGCCGTGCCGCTACACGTCTGGAGCCACGCCACCACCTGGCGCTCGGCTGAAGAGAGGTCAGCAGCAGGAGCAGTTCGCAGGCGCACCCAGGTTTCGGTGCCTTGCAGCAGGCCGGGAGGAAGAAAGAGCACCAAGGTATCCCAGAGGGGAGCGAGGTACTCCCGGCTCATCCAAAAGGCCAGTTCGATTTGATAGGGCTGGAGAAGTGGGTCGGGATAGGTCAGGCGCCGAATGGGTTTCACCTCTGGCACGGGAGCCTGCTCGTCGAGGCCCACCACGAGGCCCTGCCGTTCCTCCTGCCCGAAGGGAACCCACACCAGGTGACCGGGACGCAGTGTGGCGGCTAAATTGGGGGGGATGGCGTAGTGAAACGTTTTCTGAAGGCGCGCGCCGTATGGTTCGGCCACGTCGTCTCGCGTGCGGGAACCCAACAGGAGGGCTATTTTCTGGCGAATGGTCATATCCACCGCCACGACGGCGTAACGCGGGGTGGTCATCCTCTCAGATCTCCGGTCGCATACCGCACGATGGCGGCTGCCAGGTATCCAACGGTGTACTGGCCTACTACCAGTTGCCCGGTAACCTCGCCACTGTGGGTGTAGTGAAGCTTCAGCAGGTCGGTGGCCCCCAGAGCCTTGGCGGCGTACAAGAGGCTCAGAACGGGAAAGCGGCCACACGAGGTACAGGAGGGGTCTTCCGCGATTCGGGCAAAGCCCTCAATGTCAAAAGCTGTGAGAGCAGTAATCATTTCGGCATCCCGCTGTTCCACCTCGCGGTAGTCGTTCAGGTGGCTCAAGTCCGTGCTGGCGATCAACAGGTCAGTCTTGGGGTTAACGAGTTTGGCAAGCGCTCGGCCAACCGCCTGCGCGGCTTCGGTCGTGTAGGCGCTCATGAGAAGCGGCACGAGGCGAAATTCTCCAATGGCCACCTGGAGGAAGGGAAGCTGCATTTCAATGCTGTGTTCGCGGTCCCGTCCCACCTGGTAGATAGTGATGTGTTCGGATAGCTTCTGGAGGAACTCCCAGTCCAGCGGCACCTGGCCCAGGGGCGTTTCCCAAGCCTGAACGGGCGTAGTCGCCACATTGCCCACGTAGGCGAAGTGGCTGGGGCCTAGGATGATGACGCGCTCGAAGGCGCGCCCTTCCACCAACTTGTAGGCGTGGGCTGCGGTGGCCCCGCTGTACTGGATGCCAGCGTGGGGCGAAATCAGCCCCAACAGTTCCCCCCTGATGACAGGAACGCGGGCCTCGTCGAGCAGGGAGCGCACGGTGTGCCGGAGCATTTCCGGATGACCCGGATACCAGGTGCCAGCAATGGGAGACGGGCGTACAGATTCCATTCGCCTTCTCCTTCCGGAGGCTCCAGCTCCAGCCTTAGCCGAGCGAAGCTGTACAAACTCTACAGGAGCGAGGGAATTTTAGAACAGGAATCCAAGCGCGTCAACTAAAGTTCGACGGTTCGACGTGTATAGAGCGTTTCAACTGTTCAGGGTGTGGGCCATAACGAGATTCTCTGCCGTGCTTCCGACTTGACATCCTCGACGAATTCAGTACAATAGAAAATGCAAGCGTGCCCGCGTGGCGGAATTGGTATACGCAGCAGGTTGAGGGCCTGTGCCCCTTGTGGGCGTGGGGGTTCGAGTCCCTCCGCGGGCACTGTAAAGGCTGGTTGGGAAGGGGCGTTACACGGGTAGCGCCCCTTTTTCTTTGGCCGAAAACGCTGCCACGAGGAGCGAGCAACCCGATGAAAGGAGAACTGACGGGCATTATCCTGGCCGCCGGGCGCGGCACGCGACTGCGCCCCCTTAGCCTCCGCTACCCCAAACCCCTGCTGCCCGTGTGCAACAAGCCCCTCATTCGCTACCAACTTGAAGCCATGCAGGCCCTCGGCATTCGAGAAGTCTTCATCGTCGTCGGTCACCTCAAGGAAGAGATGCCCCGCGCGCTGGGCGACGGTGAAGACCTCGGCATGAGGCTGCACTACATTGACCAGGGGGAGACGCTGGGCATCGCCCACGCCGTGTTGCAACTGGAAGATTACATTCGCACGCCCTTCCTGCTCTTCCTGGGTGATATCTTCTTCAAGGCGCCCCGCCTACACGAAATGGTGGACATCTTCTGGCAGCGGCGGGCCGGCGGTGTGCTGGCTGTCAAGCGCGAGGCAGACCCAGAGATGATCCGGCGCAACTTCGCCGTCTTCCTGCACGCCAGCGGGCGAGTGGTGCGGGTGATCGAAAAGCCCCGCCACGCCACCACCAACTTGAAGGGGTGCGGCATCTACCTGTTCGACCTGGCTATATTCGACGCCATCCGGCGCACCCCGCGCACCGCGCAGCGGGACGAGTACGAAATCACCAACTCCATCCAGATTTTCATTGACGACGGCTATCCGGTCTACCCGGCCGAAGTGGTGGAGTGGGACATGAACGTGACGGTAGCCTGTGACCTGCTGGCGGTTAACCGGGTCTGGCTGCGGGAAATTGGCCGGGAATCGCTCGTCGGCGCCGATGTGGTGCTCCCGCCAGGCACACGTGTGGGGCCCAACGCTGTCATCGGGGACGGCGTGCGCGTCGAGCACCCCATCGAAATCCGCAACGCGGTGGTCTTTCCCAACAGCGTCGTCACGGCTCAGGAAGATGTGGACGGCGCCATCATCACGCCTTCCGACATTATCCGGTGTCCCGGGGAATAACTATGTCTCCTCCGCCGGCGGCAGGACGGCAAAGCCTTCCATTTCAATGAGCGCCCTGTCGTTGAAGAAACCAGTTACCTCGAAGAGGGCCATTGCCGGGTAGTGGCCCTGGAAGTAGCGCCGGAAGATTTCCCCTAGCGGCTTCAAGTTGGCCTTGTACTCGTCCCGGTCGCGCACGAAGATGTTAAGCTTCACAATGTGTTGCATGGACCCGCCGGCGGCCTCCACCACCTGTTGCAGGTTGCGCAACACTTGCTCGAATTGACCCAGCAGGTCGCCGGGGGCCACAATGCGCCCTTCGGCGTCGCTGGCGTCCTGGCCCGCCAGGAAGAGCAGGCGGCCGCCTTCCACCAGGATGGCGTGGTTGTACCCGCGCGGTTTCGGCAGGGTGGGTGGGTTGATGAATTTCCGCTTCATAACAGCCTCCGTTTTTCAGGACTGTGCCGTGAAGACACGGCGCCTTTCCGTGGCAGTGACAGGTGAGCGGGAACCGGCGGGCAGTAGCACTCCACCACTCACTGCCCACTGATAACTGATCACCGATCACCGATCACTGATACAGGCGCGGCAACCAACTGCTAGCGGCCAATGAACTTCGGCTCGGCCTTTTGCTTGAAAGCCTCGTAAAAGATGCGGTGGTCCTCGCCCATGAGCATAAGCGCCTGGGCCTGGGCTTCGGCCTCCAGGGCCGAAATCAAGTCCATGTTCAGTTCGTTGTTGACCATGCGCTTGGTCATGGAGATGGCCAGCGTGGGCCCGTTGGCCAACCGGCGCGCCCACTCGTAGGCCGTGGGCAGCAACTCCTCGTGGGGCACCACGCGGTTGACCAGGCCGTACTGCTCGGCCGTGTGGGGGTCAATAGCATCGCCGAAGAGGAGCAACTCCAGCGCGCGCCCCAACCCCACAATGCGCGGGAGCAGATACGCCGCGCCCATGTCGGCGCCGGTGAGGCCTACCTTGGTGAACAGGAAGGTGATTTTGGCCTTCTCCGAGGCAATACGCAGGTCGGCGGCCAAGGCGATGACGGCGCCGGCGCCGGCCGTGGTGCCGTTAAGGGCCGCGATGATGGGCTTGTCGAGCAGGCGCATGTTGGCCACCACCTGACCCGTCATGCGGGTGAAGTCCAGGTGGCCCTTCACGTCCATCTTGAGCAGTTCGCCGATAATCTTGTGAACGTCTCCGCCGGAGCAGAACCCCCGCCCTTCGCCCGTGAGCACCAGCACCTTCACGTTGTCGTCGTAGCGCAAGTCTTCCAGCAGGTCGCGGAACTGGGCGTACACCTCGAACGTGAGGGCGTTGAGCACCTCCGGGCGGTTGAACGTCACCGTGGCGACGCCGTCCTGCACGTCGTACTTGAAATCGTAGGCCATTTAATCCCTCCTTCTGTACAACAGCCATTGGTGCCGCAAGGACGATGCGCCTTCTTCGTCTACCACTGCACAGTGCCGCCGTCCACGTTGATGGCCTGGGCTGTGATGCCACGGGCTTCCTCGCGGGCCAGGTAGACGGTCAGGGCCGCCACTTCCTCCGGGGTGATGAGCCGCTTCTGGGGGCTCATGTTCTCCAGCGTGCGGCGCACCTGCTCTGGGCTCATGCCGGTGCGGGCGGCGATGTTGGCGATGTTGGCCTCGGTCATGGGGGTGTCCACGTAGCCCGGGCAGATGGCGTTCACGGTGATGTTGTGTTCCACCAGTTCCATAGCCAGCGAGCGGGTCAACCCCAGCACGCCATGCTTGGAGGCCGTGTAAGCCGCGATGTACTTCGCGCCCGTCTTGCTCGCGATGGACGCGATGTTGATAATGCGGCCCCACTTTTGTTCCACCATTGGTGGCAGAAAGGCCTTGGTGACGTAGTAGACGCTTGTCAGGTTAATAGCCAACATGTGGTGCCACAGCTCGTCCGGGTGGTTCAGGAACTTGTGGCTGCCGGCCGCCCCGGCGTTGTTCACCAGGATGTCCACACCGCCCCAAGCGTCCAGGACGGTCTGGGCCAGCCGGGCCACCTGTTCGGGGTCGGTCACGTCACAGGGCACGGCCAGGCTGCGGCGCCCCATTTCGCGGATCTCCCCGGCCAACTCCTCCAGCGGGGCCTGGCTGCGGGCCGAGACGGCCACGTCGGCCCCGGCCTCGGCCAGCGCCAGGGCGATGGTGCGCCCAATGCCCCGACTGGCGCCGGTGACGACGGCACGGCGGTTGCGCAACGGCAGGTCGGTCATGGCGATGCCTCCTCCACGGTGAGCACACAGAGGTCGGCCCGGCCAGCGGCCACCAGCGTGTTCACGTCGTCGGCCGTGAGCAGGTAACCGCCACAAATGGTGGGCAGGCGGACCTCGTTGCGAATCAGGTCACTGTACGACTTCAAATAATTTCGCCCGTAAACGGGGCGCGAGTTGGGCGTCGTCTGGCCGACGGCCACCTGCACGAAGTCGCAGCCGTGCTCCTTGAGCGCGCGGGCCACGGTCACCGCCTCCTCCTCAGTCATGCCCCCTGGCTCCCAATCGGTCACGTTCAGCAGCACGCCGAGGGGACGGTCGTCCGGCCAGACAGCTCGCACGGCGTCGAACACCTCCAGCGGGAAGCGCATCCGGTTCTCGAGCGAGCCGCCGTACTCGTCGTCGCGCTGGTTGGTGAGGGGTGAGAGGAAGCTGGCCAGCAGGTAGCCGTGAGCCATGTTGAGTTGCAGGGCGTCGAAGCCGGCCTCGGCAGCCCACTGGGCGGCCCGGACAAACGCCTCTCGCACGGCGGCCATGTCGTCCGTGTCCATCGCTTTGGGCTGGGGGCTCGCCGGCGTGTAGGGAAGTGGCGAGGGGGCCAGGAGGGGCCACGCCTCGCTGGGCGGAAGGGGCAGGTCCAACCCGTAGCGGCGCGGACGTGTGGCCCCGCGCCGGCCAGCGTGGGAAAGGTGGGCCACCACGCGCGTGTTCCTCTCGGCGTGGAGCCGTTCCACCAGCGCGCTCCAAGCGTCGCGGTGTTCCTCACGGTAGAGGCCGACACACTCGGGCGAAATGCGGCCCTCGGGCGTAACCGCGAGGGGGGGCGTGATGAGCAGCGCAGGCTCCCGGCGGGCCAGGGCCAGCAGGGCCTCGGCGCCCTCATCCGAAAGCGTGCCATCCCTGGCGTCCTCGGCCGGGGGCTGGTCGAGGGCGAGGCGGTTGGGCAGGCGCTGGGGCCCCACCGCCACCTGGGTCAAGAGCGGCGGAGGTACGAAGAGGGGAGCGGCTTTGCCGTTGACCCCCGCGCAGTCGTGCTCGACCGTGTTGATGAAGGCCGGGTCGCGGAGCCGCAGGTTGTCGAAACTCATGCGGCCACTGCGGGTGAGCAGGTGGAAGGTGAACTGCACCGGGTTCATGTGCAGGTAGCGGCTGACGTGCTCGAAGTACGTCTGGCTCTCGATGGCGGCCTGCTGGAAGGCCTCCACCTTGGGCTTGCGCAGGGACTCGTACTCGTCGAAGACGGCCTCCAGGTCGTCGCCGTGCTCCTCGAAGGCGTTGGCCAGGGCGATGGCGTCCTCCATAGCCAGCTTGGTGCCGGAGCCGATGGAGAAGTGGGCCGTGTGGGCCGCGTCGCCCAGCAGGACAATGTTCTCGTGGTGCCAGGTGCGGTTTTTGACCGTCACGAACCGGATCCAGCGCGAGCGGTTGGAGAGCAGGCGGTGCCCCTGGAGGTGGTCGGCAAAGAGCTGCTCACAGTAGGCGATGCTCTCGGCCTCGTCGGCCTGATCCAGGCCGGCGCGCTGCCACGTCTCCTCCGCACACTCCACGATAAAGGTGCTGGTAGCACCGTCGAAGGGGTAGGCGTGAACCTGGAAGAGGCCGTGTTCGGTCTCGCGGAAGATAAAGGTGAAAGCGTCGAGCACCTTGTCGGTGCCAAACCAGATGTAGCGCGCTCGGCCCAGTTCCAGGCTGGGGCGAAAGATGTGGGCGTAGGTCTTGCGCACGATGCTGTTGACGCCGTCGGCCGCGATGAGCACGTCCGCTTTGGCGGCCATTTGGGCCGGGTCTTCGATTTCTGCCTCGAAGTGGAGCACCACGCCCAACTCCTGGCAGCGGGCCTGGAGGACGGAGAGCAGCTTGCGACGGGCAATCCCCGCGAAGACGTGGCCCCGGCAGCGCGTCCAGCGGTCGCCGTACCAGACGTCAATCGTGTCCCAGATGACGAAATTGTCGGTGATGTCGGTGTAGCTCTTGTAGTCGGCCTCGCGCAGCTCGGCCAGCGTGCGGTCGGAGAAGACCACGCCCCAGCCGTAGGTGACCCCAGCGGGATGGCGCTCGTAGACGGTGATGTTCCAGTTCGGATAGCGTTTCTTGAGCAGGAGGCTGATGTACAGGCCGGCGGGACCGCCGCCGATGACTGTGATGTTCACCGTTTCACCTCACGAAAGCTATCAAGCCAAAATGTCAGCCAACCGGTCGAGTTGTTCCACGTCGGAGACACCGGGGAAGAGGATGAGCTCGTCGCAGCCCGCGTCGGCGTAGCCGCGCAGGAATTGCCGCACCGCCTGGGGCGTGGTGAGCAGGCCCTCGGCAATGCGGCGGGCAAAGGGGCCGGTGAAGGCGTAGTAGTCGAGCAAATAGTGGCGGGCGGCTTCCGCCGCTTCCTCGCCGAAGGCGAAGTAGGCCATGCCCCACAGCAACGGCTTGCCGGGCCGGCCGGCGTCGCGCCAGGCTGCACGGGCCTTTTCGGCCATGCGGGCGAAAGCCCGGGGCGGGCCGCCGCCGTGCATGTAGCCGTCGGCGTAGCGGGCCACGCGGGCAAAGGTGCGCTCGCTCATCCCGCCCACGAGGATGGGCGGCCCGCCGGCCTGGACCGGCCGAGGGCCGATGGGGCTCTCTTCCTGCCAGAAGGTGCGCAGGGTGAGCAGTTGTTCGTCAAAGCGGCGGCCGCGCCCCCGGTAAGGGGCGCCCACCGCGTCGTAGTCTTCCTGTCGCGCGCCCAGCGCCAGGCCCAACACGAAGCGCCCGCCGGAGAGGGCGTCCAGCGAGGCGGCTTGTTTTGCCAGAATCGCCGTGTTGCGGAGAGGCGCCGCGATAATGGTGGCCGCCAATCGGACCCGCCGGGTGACGCCAGCGGCAGCGGCCAGGGTCAACATGGGCTCGTAGCTCTGGTAGACCATGCGGTCGAGCACGCCCAGGCTGGAGAAGGGGCCCTCGTCGGTGCGCCGAGCCCACTCGAGAAGGCATTCGCCCGTTGCATCTGCTTTGGTGTTGGGAAGGCCGATGCCAATGTTCACAATCGCCCCCTTCTTCGCTACTGTAGCGATTCTTTTCTTCCCTGCACCGCCCATTACCCTTCTTTCCGGCTCGCTGGTCCCTGGCGGACAAACAGCAAGGGGGTGTTCTTCAGCATCACACTCCCAGGTATTTGTGCTTCACCTCTTCGTTCGCCAGCAACTCCTGGGGAGTGCCCTCGAAGACGATGCGCCCCTTGTTCATCACGTAGACCCAATCGGCCACGCTGGTCGCCATGTGAAGGTTCTGCTCCACCAGCAAGAAGGAGAGCCCACGCGCCTTCAACTCGGCCAGCACGCGGCCAATCTCGCGCACGAGAAGCGGAGCCAGGCCCTCGGAAGGCTCGTCCAGCAGGAGCAAGTCCGGGTTCGTCATCAGCGCCCGCGCGATGGCTACCATTTGCTGTTCGCCACCACTGAGCTGAGAAGCCCGGTTGCGGGCGCGCTCCTTGAGGCGGGGGAAGAGTTCGTAGATGCGCTCCTGCGTCCACTGGGCGGCGCCGTTGCGCGTGCGGGCGGCCAGGGTGATGTTCTCTTCCACCGTCAGGTTGGGGAAGAGGCGCCGGCCCTGGGGCACCAACCCCATGCCCATGCGCGCGATGCGGTGGGGCGGGGCGTGGGTAACGTCTTCTCCCTTGAAGATAATTTGCCCCCGGCGAGGCGGGGTGAGCCCCACGATGGAGTTGATTGTGGTGGTCTTGCCGGCACCGTTGCGGCCCAGCAGCGCCACCACTTGACCGGCCTCCACGCGCAGGGAGACGCCCTGGAGAATGTAGCTGTCACCGTAATAGGTGTGAATGTCGCGCACCTCGAGCATGGTTGTCCCCCGCTACGCCTCGCCCAGGTACACTTCCAGCACCCTGGGGTTGCCTTTGACCTCCTCGGGCGTGCCGTCGGCGATGACTTCACCGTAGTGGAGCACCGTGATGCGGTCGGCCAGGGAGAAGACCACGTCCATGTCGTGCTCGATGATGAGCAGCGTTACGTCGCGCGGCAGGCTGGCAATCATTTCCACCATCGCCGTGGTTTCGGCTGGAGACATGCCGGCCGTGGGTTCATCGAGCAGGAGCACGCGGGGTTTCATCGCCAGTGCCAGGGCAATCTCGAGCTGGCGCTGTTCGCCGTAGGAGAGACTGCTGGCCGGCTCGAAGAGGCGCTCCTCGAGCCCCAGCGCCCTCAACAACTCCAGCACCTCCTGGCGCAGCGCCTCGAACGTGCGGGCCGGTCGCAACCAGCGGGAAGCCAGCCCCAGGCGCTGTTGCACGGCCAGTTGCACGTTCTCGTAGACCGTCAGGCCGAGGAAAAGGTTGTTGCGCTGGAACGTGCGCCCGATGCCCAGCCGGGCGCGTTCGTGAACCGGCAACGGCGTGATGTCCTGCTCGTCCAAAAAGATGCGGCCGGAGAGCGGAGCAAGTTCGCCACTCAGCAAGTTAAAAAACGTGGTCTTCCCGGCCCCATTGGGGCCAATAATGGCCCGTCGCTCCCCCGGCTCCACAGAAATGCTCACGTTGTTGACGGCCATCAGGCCGCCGAAGTTGCGGCTAAGATGTTCGGTTCTCAGAATGCTCACGGCGCTCACCCCGTTGACGGAACCGCTGTATCAACCCCATAATGCCCTGGGGGGCAAAGAGCACGAAGAGAATGAACGTCAGCCCCAGCACCGTCTGCCAGCGGTCGGTGTAGGTGCTCAGGTAGTTGGGCAGCAGGCGGATGACCGCTGCGCCGAGAATCGGGCCGGTGAGCGTGCCCGTGCCGCCCACGATGAGCATGATCATCACCTGGCCCGAGGTGGTCCAGTACAGGTTCTCCGGGGCCGCGTGACGGAAGAACTGGGCCAGCAACATGCCGGCAATCCCCGCGAAAACGCCCGCAATCACGAAGGCGGCCATCTTGTAGCGGAACGTGTTGTAGCCCAAGGCCAACATGCGCTGTTCGTTCTCGCGGATACCCCGCAGCGTCCAACCAAAGGGGCTGTCCACAATGCGCCGCAGGACCCACCAGGAGAGCAGGAAAAAAGCCAGTACCAGGTAGTAGAAGCTGGTGCGGGAATCGAACGTGTAGCTCAGCGGCCCCACGCCGATGGCCGGGCGAGAGACGCCCGATAGCCCGTCCGACCCGCCCGTCACGCTCGACCAGCGAATGGCGATGCTGAAGAGCATTTGGGCAAAGGCCAGGGTGACCATCAGGAAATAAATGCCGCTGGTGCGGATGGCGAAGAAGCCGGCCACCAGCGCGGCCAACGCCGTGCCCACCACCACAACCGGCAGGGTAACGGCTAAGTTGTTGGTCAGCCCGATGGTGGTGTACGCCACCAGATAGGCCCCCAGTCCGAAGAATGCCGCGTGGCCGAAGGAGACCAACCCGGTGTAGCCCAGCAGAATGTCGAGGCTCATGGCGAAGATGGCGAAGATCAGCACCTCAATGGCCAGGCTCAAGTGATACGGGCGCACAAGGTAAGGGTAGAGCACGGCCACCACTGCCAGCAAGAGGAGTGCCCAAGTACGCCGCTGGGCGAACTGTAAACGCACACGAGCCAGTCGAGAGGCGATGGCGGCCATTGACTATGCTCCCTCCAACCCGAAGAGTCCCGATGGCCGCAGCAACAACACCACAGCCATCACGGCAAAGATGAGGAAAAGCGTGAACTCCGGCAGAAAGGCCTTGCCAAAGGTGTCGGCCATGCCGATGAGCAGGCTGCCGAAGAAAGCCCCCTTGAGGGTGCCCAGCCCACCGACAACGACGACCACGAGTGTCAAAATGAGAATTTCAAAGTCCAGGCCAGGGTAGAGGTTCAGCACTGGCGAGCCCAACACGCCAGCCAGGGCCGCCAGCGCCACGCCCAAGGCGAAAACGCCCGCAAACACTTTGTGGACGTCAATGCCGAGGGCGCTCACCATCTCAGCGTCGGCCACGCCCGCCCGGATGATAGCGCCGATGCGGGTGCGCTCGATGAGCAACCAGAGGAAGAGTGCCAACGCCACCCCCACACCAATGAGCGACAGGCGGTAGATGGGAAACTGAACGGCGAAGACGGGCACTTGCCCGCTCAGCAAGTCGGGCGGGGGGACCGATTCGACGTAAGCCCCCCAATACCACCGAATAAGATCGGCGGCAATGAGTGCCAGGCCAAACGTGAAGAGCACTTGGTCCAGGTGACGGTGCCGGCCGTAAAGCCGCCGCAGGAAAAAGTATTCGAGCACCAGGCCCAAGGCTCCCACCAACAGCGGAGCCACCACCAGGGCCAACCAAAAGTTGTTTAGGCGGCGCACCATCGTCAGGCCAATGTAACCGCCCAAAAGGTAAAAAGAGCCGTGGGCCAGGTTGATCACGTCCATCTGGCCGAAAATGAGCGAAAGCCCGGCGGCCATCGTGAAGAGCAACATGCTGAAAACGAGGCCGTTGAGCAACTGAATGATAAACGTTTCCATGAACTCCCCTCGTCAACCGCCAGGTGACGGCCACCAGCAGGGCGACCGTCACCTGGCATTACAGGGCTCGCTGGCGTTACACTTGCAGGTCCTTCGAGTTGTCGCCGGGGTCGGTGATTTCGCCCATGTCCTCGATGATGACGTTGTGCAACTCGCCGTCCACCTCGCGCACCTCGCGCAGGTAGATGTGCTGGCTGGGATTCTGGGACTTGGCGTCGAACTTGAAGGGACCCCGCGGGCTGTCGAACTGGATGTCGGGCAACACCTCGATCATCTTGTCCACGTTGCTCGTGTCGCCCTCCACTTTGTTGAGCATTTCCACGATGACGCGGGCGGTGTCGTACCCCTGCACGGCGAAGACGTTGGGTTCACGCCCCGTGCGCTCCTTGTAGGCCTTGCGGAAGCGCTTGTTGGTCTCGTTGTCCAGCAACAGCGCCCAGTGGAGGCCGCTGCGCACGCCCAAGGCGGCCTCGCCTTGAGCCGGCAGCACGTCCTCCTCCACCATGAAGCCGGAGGAAAGCAAGGGAATCTTGCCGGCCAGGCCAAAGTCGGCGTAGGCTTTCACGAACGTTACCGCCGCGCCACCACTGTAGAAGGCGTAGACCAGGTCGGGATTGGCGTCGGCGATTTCGGCCATGAAGGGAGCTGGATCACCCATGTTGGGGAAGGGAGTGCGCTGCACGCCGATGACCTCGCCGCCAGCGTTGACGAAGCTGTGGGCGAAGGCCGTAATCGTGTTTTCGCCAGCCGCGTAGTCGGGCACGCTGATGAAGGCCCGCTTGCCCACGTTTTCCGCTGCCCACTTGCCCGTCGGCCAGTTGGGCTGCCAGTTGGAGAAAGAAGTGCGCCAGATGTAGGGTGTCTTGCGGTCCCGGCTGATGGGGTTGGCGCCAGCGTTCGCACAAATGAGAAGCTTCTTGTTGGCGTCGAAGTAGTCACGCAACGCCAGCAACACGCCGGAGCTGACGATGCCGGCCACCAGGTCCACCTCGTCCTGCTCCACCAGCTTGCGGGCTTTCTGCTGAGCCACGTCCGGCTTGATTTCCGTGTCTTCCTTGATGAGTTCGATCTTGCGGCCACCGGCCTCGTTGCCAACTTCCTCAAAGTACATCTCCATAGCCGCCGTGATGCTCTCCCCCAGCACGGCGTAGATGTCGGAGTAGGGCAGCAGGATGCCGATCTTGACCGGGCCGGTAGCCCGACCGCCGACGAACGGCCCACAGGCACTGAGCAGAGGTGCAGCAGCTACGGCACCTGCCGCAATACCAGCCGCACGCAAGAACTCACGCCGAGAGAGCCCCGTCGGTTGAACGGTTTTCTTGTCGCTCATCTTCCTCCTCCTGAAGTTGTTAAAAGCTCTTTGACCGTTGTGACCAGCATGTCGACAAGGGCAGCGAACAGGCGCTCCCCTTCCTCGACCGAAGCCACTGCCGGGTTGCCGAAGTAGGCGTGCTCGCTACCGGCCTCTTTGAAGGAACGGGCCCCCTCACGGATCTTGCGGGGCAAGTCGATCCAGACGGGGGAAAGCGCGGCACGGATGGCGTCGCGCACCAGTTCCGGGCGCTCGGCCATGACGAGAGAGGTCTCGTAACTCCCCCCGTGGCGTGCGCCGGCCCGGAACTCCTCGCTCAACGTGGCTGCCCATCGGGGATCGCGCACGTCGGGGACAGCCACACGAGCCACACCGCTCGCCGTCACCTCCCGCGCTGCCTGCTTGATGGTGTCGAAGTGGGCTGGCTCCAGGTGATGGTTGGAGATGACGATGGCCGTGAAGCCATGCTGGGCCAGCGAACGGCAAATGCCCACGATGATCTCGTGGAGTGCTTGTTCGGAGATTGAAATGGTGCCCGCAAAGGGCAAGCCAAAATTGGTCACGCCGTAAAAGAGGGGCGGAGTGATGAGACATTCGATATTTTCTTCCCACAAGCGGCGCGCGGCCCGGTAGCAGGAACCCAGGGCGATAATCACGTCAGTTTCAAGGGGAAGATGAGGACCATGAGCCTCGGTCGCACCAGTGGGCACCAGGGCCACATTGGTGCGCTGGCTCAATTCGGCCACCTCGGGCCACGTCATGTGGCCCAGGTAGTGGACTTGTCCGCTCTGCTCCATGCCCTCTCTCCGTTGTGCCCAGTACCTGACAGCCGACGCAGGACCACGCCACGTTTAGCGAAGGGGACATCTCCTGGTTTCTTCGGCCGTTCCGTCCACCATCACATGGTACCGCACTGTGTACGTTTCGCCCTTCACCGCGACGGAATACAGCCAAGCCCGCCGGACGAGGAAAAACAAGCCGCGTTACCCAGCTTCCCGGACTTCACGCGACCCGTGAAGGTTGCCGTTCGCGCCTCCTGTGTGGAGATCACAAGCCGTCACCCGGTCGCTCTGTTCTCCAATGAAGTCAATGCACCCCTGCGACACGGGTTTACGCTTGAAGGTGTGCCTCCAGGAACCAGAGCGCTTTGTCCAGCCCGCGCGACACCTCTGTGAACAGGTCGGATGTGTCCATGTCCCCATATTGGGCGGCCGTGTCAATGGCCGCACGGGTCGTGGCCGCCAGGTCAGCATAACGTTCGACGAGCGCCTTGACACATTGGAGGCCTTCGACAGCCTCAACAGGGTATTCAGGAAGCCGTGAAGCAGCGGCAGCCATACGTACCGTGCCCAGGGCCATGCCGCCCAAGGCGGTAGCCCGCTCTGCGATCATGTCAATGAAGTCCTCCAGTTCTTCCGCCAGCTTGTCAAAGAGTTCATGCAGAGCGTAGAACTGAGGCCCCTTGACATTCCAATGCGCTTGTTTGAGTTGGCTGTAAAGGTCAAACGTGTCTGCCAGTTGCTGGTTGAGCAAAGCAACGACAGCTTCGCGCTTTTCTCGGGGAAGGTCAATACTTGTCGGAAACATCTGGGATGCCATGTTTTTCTCCTTACTTTTGTTTTCTCGATTGTAACGCCGAGACAAGGATCGTCAATTCCGGACTCCCCCACCGCCGACCGCCGTGTGTAGCGAAGCACGAAGCGCGTTGAAGCCCAAGGGGGATACCGCCGTTCCTTACCAAAGGACCAAAGGGATTCCCGCGTGCCGTTATCGGACTCGGCTCATGCCCGTGTGTGGTTACTATTGTACGACAGTTGTTATATGCTGTCAAGATGTCACGAACATGATGTGGCCGCAAAAAAAACGTTGCATTTTCGGCGCACATTGCGCTCCGCGCGTGTGTTCAGTATCATAATCAAATGCCCGGTCAACACCCTGCTGACCGAAAGTTGAGAAAAAGGACCGGCTTCGAGGAGCACGCCAGATGAACACACAATCTCGTCCTGCTCGTGTTGGCATCGAACTCGTCCGGCCAGCGCCTCCCTGGGCGCGCTGGCTGCCCCTGCTGGCGGGCACGCTGTGGGGCACGGCTTTCCCGGCGGTGGCCCTGGCCCTGGAGACCTTCACCCCCTTCGACGTGGCCTTTGGACGCGCCTTCATCGGGGCGGTGTCCCTGGGGGCAATCTTGCTCTGGCGCGGCACGCTGCGCTGGCGTTTCCCGCTCGTCACCTGGGTGCGCCTCTTTTTGTTAGCTCAAGCTGGCGCAGGCATCTTTTGGACCTTTCATACTCTGGCGGTGCGCCACGGCACGCCGGTCAACGCGGCCTTCATTGTGGGCACTTATCCGGCAATGGTGGCCGCAGCCGCCCCCCTCGTCCTGGGAGAGCGACTGCGCTGGCGGGACGCGGTGGCCCTTGTGCTGGCGCTGGCTGGTGTCTACCTCATCGTGGGACAGGGACGCCTGCGCCTCTTCGAAAGTGAAACCGTCGTGGGAGACCTCTTCGCCCTCATCGCCGCCGTGCTCTTTGGGAGCTACTTGCTGCTGGGCCGACGCTGGCGCGGGGCATTGGGGGTCAACTCCGAGGAACTGACCCTCTACACCTTCGTGTTGGCCTTGCCCCTGCTGGGTTTGCTGGCCGTCAGCGATGGGCTGGTGCCAGCGCCTCCCACCTGGCGGTCGGCCGGGGCGCTCCTCTGGCTAGGCTGCATGACCACCACAGCGGCCTTTCTGGCCATCAACGAAGGCATGAGGGTGGGGGCTGTGGCGCGCTCCAGCCTTCACCTGTTCGTCTTCCCACCAGTGGCCACGATTACCACCTGGCTGATCTTCGGC